>PWSB01000199.1 GCA_003563375.1 Actinomycetota bacterium
GCGAATGTATGCCTTAATGTATGTATGGTATATCCTTTGCCTGAAAGCCCTGAAATTTTTATATACCTGTCAAATAGATTTTTTAAGCTGTTTTGATGAATGCGCTGACCAGTTCCACCGATAAATAAGGCATTGTTTTTTTAAGGGAAGTCTTTCAGATAAATATTCATCAAGTAGCTTCATTACTCGATCATGGAGAGGAATTATCCTCTGATTTTTATTTTTAGCTTTTGCAGCAATTAAATATTTGTTACCTAAATTGATATCATTCCAATTTGTAAATCGCCACCTACATTGAACCACCTTCGCCACTAACTATGAACCACCCTTCGCCACCTACATTGAACCGGTAAAGGGTGGATTTCGCCACCAGCATTGAACCACTTTTTAAGTGGGTAGATCAGCACCTTTTGAACCACCTGACATTAGAAAAGCTATATAATTGCCTCTAAAAAGATACCGGAGGAAATTATATGGCATACAGAAAGGTGGGAATGATACAGTTAAAAGAGATCTTTTTAAGGATTTGTGACGGACAGAGCAAAAGACAGGTTAGAGAGGTGATGGGTATCCATGGCAATACCCTAAACAAATACCTTGATATAGCAAGAGATCTGGGCACAGATATTGCCACATGTACAAGGGATGACATTACCGATGAACTCATAGAATCTGTCCATAAGAGAATAGGAATAATAAAGGATAGACCTGATACTGCCCCCAGGGATGTGATACTTCTTCCACATAAGGAAAGGATAGAAGGCTATCTAAAAAAAGATGTACCGGGCACCAAGATTGTAAAGATACTGGCCCGGGAGGATATAGAGATAAGCCAGACATCCTTTTACAGGTTCGTAAGGACGCATCTTCCCCCGTATGCTAAAAGCAACATTACAGTAAGGTTGCCTGAGACCAAGGCCGGTATCTATGCCCAGGCAGACTTCGGTTACCTTGGAAGACTCTGGGACTGCACCACCAAAAAGATGAGAAGGGCCTTTGCCTTTATCATGACCCTTGTCTTTAGCCGGCATATGTATGTGCACATAACCTTTTCCCAGGATGCTGATGCAGTAATAGAGGGCTGTGAGGCAGCCTGGGCATACTTTGGAGCAATATCCAAGATAGTAATCGTGGACAATATGACACCGGTAATAGATAAGCCCGATAGGTATGCACCAAAGATAAACAGTCTCTTTATGGAGTATTCCCAGTACAGGGGATTTATCATAGATCCAGCTAATTCCGGCCATGCTAAGGGAAAAGACTATGCTTCATACTGCACTCCTTCCCTACGGTTAACTTTTTTTGATAAACTTTTGCCCATATCCTTAGGCTCATAAAGATATTCGTTTCTTTCTGTGGCCCTGTAAGAAATAATTTTTCCTTCATTTCTCATCTGGAAAATCTGCTTTTGAGAATAGCCGGTCTCTGCCATTTTTTCTGGAAGGCTAAGATAACCTTTTTCTCTGAGACGGGTGTAGCGGCTCTTCAGGCCATAGGCCCTGATAATATATCTTACAGACTTAAAGCTAAACATACTGTCATCCCACAAGCGACAGCCCTGCCTATTTAAAATATCTGCAACCTCTGATGGTATATGATTTTCTGTCAACTCGTCTACTTTTGCTATTATCTCTTTTTTTGTTTTTCTAATTTCGCACATAGAAAGTTTTCTGTCAATTATCAGGGTCTTTGTTGTAGCGGCCCCAAACCTTATGTTGGCAATAGTCTTTTTATCAACATTTTTTACCGTCACATCCTCAATCAAAAGACGTACCATCCTCTTTTTTTCCCTGAAGCTAACATTGGGGCTGTTCCATATTTTAGGAAAATCAGATGCGATTCTAGTGATATCTTTCCTGGCGGCTTGACCCACCTCTTCTAAATCTTTTTCCTTCTTTTTCTCAAGCTTTTGCTGCATCTCTTCCAGATGCCTTAATTTTTGGTTCCAAGATGCCTCAAGTTCTGTGGCTACCAGGCGGTTACCGGGATCAACGGACATATATCTTTTCTTGGCAAGCTCGGCCTCGTATTGTGCTCTCTCTAGCTGCTGATCGTAAAACTTGTCAGCTTCAAGTTTTCTTGCACCCAGTTCATTTTGTACTTTTATTGCCGCTTTTATTGCCAGAGGGTTTATCATCTCAAGCAGTAGTTTTGAGATCTCTTCATCTACTTTTTCCCCCGCTACTGTCTGGCATACCTTCGCCCCATTTTCAATGCGGTCCCTCTGGCAGACATAGACAGAGACCAGTTTACTAATATTCTGCTGGTATCTAACTGTCATCCTTTTCCCGCATTTTCCGCATACTATTATCCCCTGAAGAAGAGCAGGTCCTTCACGCGGAGGGCTTTTTCTCCTGTCTTTGCCGTGTGCATAAGCATTATCGGCTAGCTTTTTTACGTTCTGCTCAAACTGGTCTTCTGTTATGTATCCCGGATGGGCACCCTTCATATAGGCGTGCCATTCTTTTATCGGCATTTTAACTGGCTTTTTACCACTGGCCGTTTTTTTTATCTGCTGGCGCCCATAACAGTATATGCCTGCATACAGTGGGTTATGAATAAACCTTAAGGTCCTGCTGTGGGTAAGAGGTTTCCAGGCAAGCTCTCCTTTTCTTATGCCTGTGCGAAATCTGATTGGCATCCTAAGCCCCTTTTTGTTAAATTCTTTTACTGTAGCGCCTGCAGAGCCGGTCCGTTTAAAGGTCAGAAAAAATACATTTACAGCATTCTGTATGGAGGTGTCTGGATCCATTACTATCTTATCATCTCCATCATATACATATCCGATAGGAAGCACCCATTTTAGCTCTCCTCTTCTGGCTTTAGAGATTGTGCCTCCCCTCATCCGTGAGTAGAGAAAATGCATCTCTGCCTCACTCATAGTGCCTTTTAGCCCCAGAAGCAGCCTGTCGCCGGCATCATTTACGTCATAGATCCCATCTTCATCCATGATAAGTGTATCTGTTAGTGCGCATATCTCAAGCAGCCTTACCCAGTCAGAACTGTTTCTTGATAGCCTTGATACCTCCAGGCTAGCCACCATTCCGGCGTGTCCCATACCTACTTCAGATACAAGCTTTTTAAAACCCTGGCGGTTATCGGAAGACGTACCTGACCTTCCCAGATCGCTGTCAATTGTAATAATTAGATCACCGGGCCAGCCAAGAGCCAGTACTTTCTGCTTTAATGCGTACTGGCGCTTGGTGGACTCAGTGTTCTCAAATACCTGGCGCAGCGTTGACTGTCTGATATAGAGATATGCGCTGCGCTCAAGATGGGTTGCTTTTAGTTTTTGGCTACTGAGCTGGTACACTACCGGTCCTTTCTAAAATCATATTTGCTAAAATCAGTGTTATCTCCCTCTCTATGCCACAAGATAAAAACTCTGGTTCCCTTGCAACCGCAGGCTCCTTTGCAGGCATTGTCTGAACCCCGGCCTCTTTCTGTACCTGGGTCCATTTCAAAAATCCCTTTTTTAAAAATAGATCCAGCCCCGGCGGCCGGGTGAATGCGTAGTGGCCGCCAAGGGCACAGGAACGGAGCTCCTCATAAACAGAAATCAGATATTTGGAGTCAAAGATCATCGTTTTAGGTTTTTTGTTGTTTTTTTTTACTTCTATCGATTGCTCTTTCTATACTTCTTTTGTGGACCGTAAGGTCAAAGCGGTTCTTGATCTTACGCCTTATCACGTCTGATTTTATCCCCGGTTTCTGCTCCAGGAGCCGGCCCACAAACTCCATGACTTCTCCGGTCAGCTTATGGGCCCGGCGCGGCCCTTTTTTCTTAGGGATAAGCCCAGCCA
>PWSB01000180.1 GCA_003563375.1 Actinomycetota bacterium
ATATCAGTCTGTTTCAATATTATTTGTTTAACCTGGTCGACTTTTTGCCTGCATTCGGACGCGGTGACCTCTTCCACCAGCCCATGCTCCGGAGCAAGTATGAAAAAAGTCACTCCGAACAAGGTATCCGGCCTGGTTGTAAAAACTGGGATCTCTTTTCCTGTTTTTTCAAGTTTAAAATTGACAATTGCTCCCTCGCTTCTCCCGATCCAGTTCCTTTGTATGGCTAGTACTCTTTCGGGCCATCCATCTTTGATGGTGTCCATATCATCTAAAAGCCTCTGTGCATACCTGGTGATTTTAAAGAACCACTGGGACAAGACCTTTTTTATTACCCTGTTATCGCACCGCTCGCACACGCCTCCTATTACCTGTTCATTAGCCAGTACCGTCTGGCAGGATTGGCACCAGTTTACAGGAGCCTCTTTTTTTTCGGCAAGCCCCATTTTATAAAATAAGAGAAAAAGCCATTGGGTCCATTTATAGTAATCAGGCTCAGAGGTTATGATCTCATCTGAAAAATCATAAGCCATGCCCATTCTTTTAAGGGCTGTGCGCATCTTGTCTATGTTGGCCAGCGTACTTTCCCTGGGGTGTATTCCGTTTTTAATAGCAGCATTTTCTGCAGGAAGACCAAAAGAATCAAACCCTATAGGGTGGAGCACATTATGTCCCCGGCGGTTCATCACCCTGGCCACGACATCCCCTATAGTATAATTTCTTGCATGGCCCATATGCGGCTCGCCTGACGGGTATGGAAACATCTCCAGCATGTAATATTTGGGGTCCTTTTTATTGGTTTTCAGGTTATATATGTCTTCCCTGTTCCATTCCTCTATCCATCTCTTTTCAATCTCTAATGCATCATAGGCCTTATATTTGTCTGATTTTTTCAATTGGGGTCCTCTCTAGTTGGTTTCAGCTTTGCCAGTCAATTGTGTCAGAATCCATCCACAATCTTTCCAGGTCATAATACTCCGCAAATTCAGTTGTGAAGATGTGTATTACAAAATCATCGTAATCTGCTAATATCCAGTTTCCTTCATTTGCACCACTGACAGTGATCGCTTTTATGCCTTTCTTTTTCAAGCTACTATCTATATCCTCGTAAATACGTCTACTAAGCCTTGGGTTCCTAGCGCTTATTATTAAAAAATAATCAGTAATTATCAACCTTTTACGCATGTCCAAGACCTTGATGCTCTCAGCCTTTCTCTCGTCTGCAATCCTGGCGGCTGATATTACTGATTCTAAGATGTTTTTTTCTTTTGTCTTCTTATTAACGATTTGTGTAATCACTTCCTATTATTATGCTGATATCTACATTATCCACATTATCATCTGAAGATTCAATTACCCCAACACCCAGCCTCTGCTGTATTTCCTGGGCAAGCTGGGATACACCTTCCATGTCAGTGAATACAATGATCTTGGTCTGGCCGTAATCAAAATGGTCAGCATTTTTCTTCTCGACTACCTCCATAACAGGTTCAGGATCGTTTAATCTCTCCACCAGTATATCCTCCACGGTATTAGCCAGCCCTGTTGTGCCTTCTCCGTTTAAAATATTTACCCTGATAAGCTCCTGGACCGCCTGGGTTTCCTGAGCCTCTTCGGTTTCGGCTTCAGGCTCATCAGCAACAGTTACCCCGCCCGGACTGAAATCACTGCCCAGTATGACCACGATCTGGGACTGGCTCAATCCTTCCTGGGTGGAGATATTGCCTGCGTTAAGAAATCCCATAAGTTCTTCCGCAGCGCTCATGACAAAACCTTCTGTAGAGGATACTATTATCTCGGTTACCTCATAATCGAACCTTTCTGCATTGCCAACCTCCGCTACCTCAAATTTCTTCTGCCCGTCAGGATGGTTTAAAGCCTGGACCAGTTCTGTCGCCTGGCCTGCTATCCCTGGAGTTCCTGCGCCGTTTAGTATATCAAGGGTGACCGTCTCATATGCCTCTTCCGAAGCCGGAAGCGGCTGAACCGAGAAAATGTCAGAGACCCTTGAGATATCAGGGACATAGTAAGTCCTGCCTTCCAGTTCTACAGAGGATACATCAAGTCCGTATACCATGTCATTTGCACTCTCTATCCTTGCAAAGGTGGATATGGTCTTTGAAAGTTCCTCAAGATTAAGGTTAGTATCCATGTATCTGCTTATCTTGGTTAAATTTTCTGCAAGTTCTTCGGGCTGATTTCCGTTTATTGCTGTGAACAAAGCATTATAGACAGCCTTCTGTCTTTGCACATCATCAGGAGTTACCTCCGACTCAGTGCCGCTAAACCGTTCAAGGAAACTGACTGTTGTTGTGCCGTCCATATCATTTGGCCCGGCATCAAGTGAAATCTCTGAACCATCTTCCATGTTCAGGTCAACGCTTGAATTTAAGTTTACGGTTATCCCTCCCAGGCTGTCCACTACATTGACCATGTCCATCAAAATGTAGTGGTCCACGTCCACACCAAGCCCATTTCTAAGGGTTAGAGACAAAAGATCCATGCCTCCATAGTCTACTGCCCTGTCTATGCTCTCCAGTCCAAAGCCGGGTATATCCATCAGGACTTTGACAGGCATATAAAGGGAGATAAGGCGGTTATCGGTGCTGTTGAAGCTCGAAAAAACAATAGTGTTCATCTGCGGTTCCAACAGGTCTTCTCTTGCACCAGCCAGTATGAGGTTTATATCCTGGCCCAAGGTGAGGTCCTCAGGTATGGTAATGCTGACAGTCTCCACAGGCTCTTCCTGAGAAAAAAACCTGTTTCTGATAAAACGATAACTGAATACCAAACCAGCAGCGATCACAGCCAGGATGACCATTATGGTAATAGTGGAAATAATCGCTCTTTTCCGTTTTCCTGGGTCCTTTACCCTTCTGCTTCTGTGGGAAGAGCTCTGCTCCTCCTGTTCCTCTTCTTCATTGGTATCCCTGCCAACCTCAAAGTCATCATCACTAAAGAAATCTTCCAGATCGTCTTTTTTCCTATCTTGCTCGCTATAGTTTTTGCTGTCATCATCGGAAGTCATCTTATCTACCTCCACATATATTATTCCAAATTAAAATTGTATGGGGATGAAGTAAATTATTTCTTTTTAAATTATAAATTATATTATTTTTATACACTTCTAAAAGGCAATGGTCAAGGGATTGGTCGCAGATCTTGCGTAAATGCTCTATCCCTTCATAATACCTGCTTTCTTCTATTTTATCAGAAATAAATAAAATTTTGTCATTGATTTCCATATTTTTGCAACCTACCGTGTGGCATCTGATCGCTTTCAATATCTGGGGGTCTTTAATATTGTAGTCTCTTGCTGCCAAGAAATCTCCAATCATGCTATGCAAGATAGGCCTGCATTCAATCTCAAACCGGTCTAAGGCTATGTTGTTTTTTTTAACTATGTCGACTAAATCCTTATATTTAAATATTTTACCATAATCGTGCAGGACAGCTGAAACGCAAAGTTTGAAAAAGGTATCGATATCATGTTTACTACCATTATCTTTTATTATGTATTTTAGGGCAAGTTTTTTTGAATATTTTAATGTCCCCATTGTATGTCTATAAAGGTCATCGGGCATTTTCTCCTTTATGCTCAAAATAAGGCTTTCCAGGTATTCCTTTCTCTGGCTGTCCAGTAAACTGCTATTTATATAATCCATGTTTTATTATGTAATGGCTGACCCCTTCCGGAACCAGATAATCTATGGGCCTCTCTTTTTTGACCCTGTGCCTTATGTCCGTAGAAGAGATGGCAAGTGCAGGGACTTCCATTATAAAGA
>PWSB01000218.1 GCA_003563375.1 Actinomycetota bacterium
CAGCTGCTGGAGATCCTAAAGCGTTGTGACATTGTCAGTTTCAGGGAGGTCATCTCAGAGAAAAGTGATGACTATGACGTAGCTTTTGTGGAGGGAATGGTATCCCGCGCACATGATGAGGATAGACTGGAAACAATAAGGAAAAATGCTTCAATACTGGTAGCCTATGGTTCCTGTGCGACTATTGGGGGTGTCAACGGATTAAGGCTTAATTATAGCCAAAAAGAGGCAAAGGATATTGTGTACCCTGGCAGGGAATACCACCTGGAAGTCGGGGAGCCAAGACCCCTGCAGTCCATGGTGGATGTAGATTACTATATCCACGGGTGCCCTACAAATAATGATGAGACTATAGAGGTAATTAAGTGCATAATGGCTGGCAGGCCCTATAAAGTACCCGAATATCCTGTCTGTGTCGAATGTAAATTAAAAGAAAATGTCTGCCTTTTTGAAAAAGAGCAGGTTTGCATGGGTCCGGTAACCAGGGCTGGATGCGGGGCCTGGTGCCCGAGTATAGGCAATACCTGCTATATCTGCAGGGGGTTGCTAAAAAATCCTCAACAGGACGGCCAAATAGATATATTAAAAAAACATGGATATTCACTTGAACAACTTTCACAAAAATTTGAACTATATAATATGAACAGGATCAAAGGTGGTAAAAAATGGCAGAAAAAAACATAGACATAAATGTTGAGTATCTGACCAGGGTGGAAGGCCATGGCAATATTGTGGTAAATATGAAAAAGGGAATACTTGAAAAGTGTGAATTGCAGATTGTGGAAGCACCACGGTTTTTCGAAGCCCTTTTACTTGGAAGATCAATATTTGAGGCCCAGCACCTGACTTCGCGCATATGCGGAATTTGTTCCACCACCCATTCCCTGGCTTCGGTAAAGGCCTCCGAAGATGCAGCTAAAATAAAGGTAAGCAAGCAGACAGTAGAGCTTCGCAAGCTGTTGCTAAATTATGAGATTCTTGATAGCCATCTCCTTCATGTATATTTCCTTGTGGCACCGGATTTATTTGGTAAACCAAGCATCATACCAATGCTGGAGTCATCACATAAACCCGAAGTGCTCAGGGCATTGAGGATGAAAAAACATTACAGTGACCTTTTTGATATAATAGCGGAACGGCATACCCACCCGATTTCCATTTGTCCCCGGGGTTTTACCATGGTGCCTTCCCCTTTAAAATTGGAGAAAATGAAAGAAATATTGGAGAGGGATGCAAAAGACATGGAAGACACAGTAGAACTGTTCAGCCAGGTCAAGCTCCCGGATTTTGAAAGGGAGACAGAATTTGTATCAATTACCCACCCTGAAGAATATGCCATTTATGAAGGCAATCTTATCTCCTCCGATATGGACAGTCAAGTCAGCCCAAGTGACTATCTTGACATAGTGCATGAGTACCACGTTCCGCACTCAACCGCCAAGCACTCAAAAAATAAAAGGGATTCTTATATGGTAGGGGCACTTGCAAGGACAAACCTTAATTTTGATTTCCTGCATGGGAAGGCGAAAGATGCTGCGCAAAGGCTTGGATTTTCAATTCCCTGCTACAATACATATATGAATTCAGTAGCGCAACTGATAGAAATGGTCCACTGCATCTACAATTCACTGGAAATTATTGAAAGTTTTATTAAAAACGGCATAGATGAAGACGATATAGTAACTTCCTGGCCCAATGATAGTGAAAAGCCCTATCGTACAAAACCCGGGACCGGGGTGGGTATTGTGGAAGCGCCAAGAGGGACTCTCATACATGAATATAGCATTGATGAAAAAGCAGATATCCTAAATGCCAATTGTGTTATACCCACAAACCAGAATCTGGCCAATGCGGATCTTGACCTGAGGAAGTTAGTCTTCCAAATAAAGGACCGCAGCCAAGACGAAATAACCCTTGCATGTGAGATGCTTGTCAGGGCCTATGACCCTTGTATATCCTGTTCCAGCCATTTTCTTAAAATAGAGTATAAATAGCAGTTATAAAAAATAGTGAACCTATTTTCTTTTTAACAGCTCTGCAAATAGCTATTTTTCAGTTTAATTTTTTTTACTTTGCAAATTATGTCAGCCTTAATTAAGGTAGAGATACGAATGGTATTATGGAGCACATTAATGGTGTTCCTTTAAAGGAGGCAAGAAATGATGTTAGGCAATAAATTATTAGTAACCGTACTGCCGGCAGTAGATTTAAAAAGGGCAAAAGATTTTTATACCAACAAAATTGGACTTAAAGTTTCTAAAGAATCTTCTGAAGGAATCCTTCTGCAAGGGCCAGGAGGCAAGTCAAACCTATATTTATACGAGCACGGTCCTACAAAAGCAGACCATACCGTAGCTGCATTTGTAGTGGATGATTTAGAAAAAGAGGTTCAAAAATTAAAGGACAAAGGGGTGAAATTTGAAGAATATGACACTCCCCAGTTAAAAACAGTAAACAGCATTGCAACAAGAGAATACGGAAAATCAGCCTGGTTTAAAGATACTGAGGGTAATATTATCTCAATATCTAATATCAATATTTAGGAAGTTTAATAGAAGCATCCCCAATATGCATAAACTCTGCTTTTAGCGGGAGGAAATGGCAATAAGCCTGTTTTCAAAAAAATTTGGATGCGGGTTTGCCCAAAAAACGTATTATTTTAATTACAGCCGCCTCCCAGCTCTCGCCCTACTTATGTAATACGTAACGTGGAGAAACTATTTATACCTAATAGGTATATTCTTATTCTCCAACCCTGGTTTTAATTGGAAACCTCGCCATAAATTTCCCGAAGTGCGGTTAAGGCAGCATCAAAATCAGGCGGTTGGGAAATTTCTTTTACATACTCTACGTATCTTACCGTGTCTTCTTCATCAATTATTAAAATAGCCCGGCTCAACAAGCGCAATTCCTTGATGAGTAATCCATAAGATAGACCGAATGATGCGTCCCTATGATCAGAAAGGGTTATAAGTGTTTTGATCTCCTGGGCTCCGCAATAACGGTTTTGGGCAAATGGCAAGTCCATGCTTACAACATAAAAGGTTACTCCTTCAAAAGCGGCAGCCTGCTCTTCAAATAACATTGCAGAAAAATCACAGACCGGCGTATCAAGTGAAGGCACCACACTGATAAGCCTGACCTTTTTAGCACTGTCGGCTAGCTCAACTTCCTGGCTATTGAAGGATTCCTCGACTCTTTCGTAAGATTTTAAAAGCTTAAAGTCAGGTGCTTTATGGCCGACTTCTATCTCAGGGCCTAAGAGAGTCAATTGCCTTCCTTCAAGAGTAATTATTCCCGGACGCTCGACTATAGCGGTGTCGTCGACTCTAACCCTATTGGAAAAAAGATTCTGACATGAAACAAGGTTAATGGTGGCAATAGAAAAAGCTATTATTAGAATTCCAGCAATGTGTTTTTTTGTTAATTTCATGTTCACCCTCTGTTTGTCTTATATGATCTATACACAACAATCTTATCATCTGATTTAAAAATGCGAAATATTATTACCAGCATAAAGCACAAGAAGCTTATTTGAGTATAAAAAGAGCGGAGAAGTAGAATATCTCTTTTTTTGGCCATTTTGGTATAGTTTAGGATCAGTGGAAAACCTAAGGAGATATTAGTATCCTGCAGCCAACTTATACATCAAGCTTCTGCTAAAGCAAGGTGTAAACTTCTCCTGTTGCATCTCATTTAAATATTTTTCTCTAATACTGGAGCCCTTATAAGTCTATTTGCCTGGTCTCAGTATCTTTATTTCCAA
>PWSB01000055.1 GCA_003563375.1 Actinomycetota bacterium
CAAATGTTTGGCTGTTTTCAATAATCTTCTTTTCAATTTAAAATTTAGTTAATATTTATTTTTAAAATTGATATGGATAGATTACTGAAGAATATATTATTTGCTTCGTCCAGCAAAACCATCGAGCTTTTGAGAAAGCTGGGCATCTACGAATATATTTTTAATTCTTCCCTGTCTTTTATAGAAAAGATAAACCAAAAAAAATATTTAAAGCTTTATTCTTCATTCGTAAAAAAAGATGATCTTGTCTATGATATCGGGGCAAATATAGGAAGCATGGCAGGTATTTTTCTCAAGCTCGGGGCAAGGGTACTTGCAGTCGAGCCCCAGATCAAATGCGTGGAAAGGCTCAAAAAAAAATATTTCGGCCACAGGAAAATAATGATATTGGAAAAAGCTGTAAGTGATGAGAAAGGAAAGGGTATCCTTATGGAAAGTGACTCCCATACGGTATCCTCCATGTCTAAGAAATGGACCGATGGCCTAAAATCAGGAGAAATTTTTTTTGGAAAGACTTCCGTATTCAAATGGCAGAACCAGACTGAAGTAGATACAGTGACCCTGGATGAGCTTATAGAAGAATATGGAAAACCTATCTTTTGCAAGATAGATGTAGAAGGATATGAATATAAAGTCATAAAGGGTCTGTCTGTTCCGATTGAAGGCATTTCCTTTGAGTTTACACCTACCAGGGAATATATCCTGTATACCAAAGAAATAATCTATTATTTAAGCGGTCTAGGAAATTATATTTTCAACTATTCATCGGGAGAATCTGCCAATCTGATTTTAAAAACCTGGTTAAGGGTAGAAGAATTTAAGAAAGTCATTGAAGAATTGCCAAAAAAGACCTCTATTTGTGGTAATGTCTATGCAAAATTGGATAATTAATTTTAATCCCTTCCGTATATACCTAAAAGTTCAGCACTATCTATTACGTGTCCCGCCATGGCCTCAGCCAGGTCCCCGGCACTGCTTGAAGGGTCCAGTCCAATTTTCATATCCAGGGCATATAATTTAAAAACGTACCTGTGTTTTTCTGAAGGAGGGCACGGGCCTCCGTAGCCTTGAGACCCAAAATCGTTAATGCCTTCTATTCCCCCCTGGGGTTTGGTGTCCTCCGGCATGTGGAGGGCATCTGGATCGATGTTCCATACCACCCAATGTATCCATGCTTTAGCTGGTGCGTCAGGGTCCTCCATTATCAATGCCAGGCTTTCTGCTTCAGGGGGCACCCCGGAAAAATCCAAAGGCGGACTTATGTCCTGGCCGTCACAGGTATATTTTGCAGGTATATTTTGGTTGTCCTCAAAAGCGTCGCTTGTAATTTTCATACCATCATTAATATTTATATCTAATTCGTGGCCGTTATCTGCTACATTGCATCCTTGCAAACCCAGGAAAAGAATCGATATTATGACAATCAAGTAAAAAATCTTTATTTTTCTCATTTACCTGCCTCAAAAACTATGGCAGCAGGCCTTTCATATCTTTTGGTAAAATTCCCTTTATATCTTCTATTTCCCCATCGCTTATCTTTTTTGCAAGCAGGCTGAATACCCCTTTTACTACTTTTTCTATATCTAAGGCAGGGTCATTTTGAAAATATTTTTTGGCTAAGTTTAAATATTCATCCTTGTCATATTTTACAGGCTGATCATCGGGCCGCCATCCTTCTAAGA
Organism: Actinomycetota bacterium; assembly: GCA_003563375.1. Taxonomy (GTDB): domain Bacteria; phylum Actinomycetota; class Humimicrobiia; order Humimicrobiales; family Humimicrobiaceae; genus Halolacustris; species Halolacustris secundus. The sequence goes on from PWSB01000055.1 coordinate 1,683, forward strand.
ACATCCCCCTCAATATCATGGGGAGCTGAGAGCTTAAGTGAGCAGTTTCTTTTAAGGTAAGACGGTCCCTTAATGGCTGCAGGGTAGCTTTTAGAGCCAGATAAGTCTTTTCTTCATCTTCCCAATCAAGTATATCCATAAGGTCCTTGACCCATTTATTTGATTTTTCCAAAGTGGTACTAAAAACATGGACACCCATTTTTTTCCTCCCTAAATGTTTATTCATTATTTTAAATATATCGGGAAAGTAAAATAGTTGTCAAACGTGCCAGAATCAGGTTTTTGTTAAGATCGAAAATTATGATATTTTTTAGTTAATTGATTTCTTTCATTATACTAATATATGCTAATCTTAATGGAATTTAATGTAAGGAGGCCAAGAAGATGGCGCATGAATTTATAAAGCATCTTAAAGAAGACCATGAGAAACAGAGGGAATTAGGTAAAGAGCTGCAGCAAGCCAAAGATCCAAAAAAAAGGGAAAAGCTTCGGCAGCAAATGCATGAAGAGCTTAATCCGCACGTAGAGGGGGAAGAAGCATCTATCTTTGATTATATGAAAAAAACAGGAGGGCAAGCACATGAGGAAGCCCTAAAAGCAATACAAGAACACCATATTGCTAAAATAGTGATGAATGAGCTTATGAACCTCAGCTTGGAGAGCGAGGTTTTCGAAGCCAAGGCCTATGTCCTGGATGAGCTAAACACCCATCACATGGACGAGGAAGAGGAAACTCATTTCCCTTTACTGGAAGAAATAGCAGACAAAGGGCAGATAGATGAACTATTCGAGCTATATGAAGAGACTGAAGAAGAGGTAGAAAAAAAGTTGATATGATAAACATTTAATAGCGGCCTTTAAAATGGCCGCTTTAGATTACTTGGCTTTATGCAGGCCCCCATCAATCCGCAGGGTCAGGTTCTGTTGGAGCTATGGGGTCGGTTTCTCCAGGGTCCACGGGATCATGCGGCGCAGTCGGATCTACGGGCTCGGTGGGGTCGACAGGGTCTACCGGGGCAGGCTCTATTTCTTCAGGGTCTACAGGGTCTGTTTCACAACCCATCACTAGGAAACCAGCTGCCAATATAATAGAAATTGAAACCAATATTTTAAAAATCTTTTGATTATTCATAATATTATCCTCCGTAGGAATATATTTAATTTCATGTTACTAAAACTTCCCAGGGTTTTCAAACAAACCAAATTTATAACATGTATATTTTGCATATGGTTAAATGATAAAATATTTTGTATCCCTGTAAATAAGACAAAGGGGGGAAAAGATACAAATATTGACAAGACAGGCCCATCATTTTGCAGGTGTTACTATACTCTTTTTGGTTTTGTATTTTTATTCATCACTGTTGGGGGCTGTCTCTTTATGGACCTGGCTAGCTTATATTGCCGTTTTGCTTCATCAAGGCCTGGTAGCATTTGTATGGCGTGTAGAATTACTTGGCTCACACATCACCAAAAGGTTGGGTAAGGCAGGATTTTACATATTCGGTATATGCTTTTTTATTTTTTTGGCCATCCGTTTGGCAATTACAGCAATAATAGGCCTGGATACCAGAGGTTTGTCGGCTATTCCACCTGCAGCAGCCTGGGCTTTTTTTGCTGTTATCTTGATTTTAGGCATATATACCCTTTACAGTGTATTAGTTTACTTTGGGATAAAGCGGGCCTTGGGAGCGGACCATTTTTTTTCCGGTTACAGGCATATGCCTTTTGTAAGGCGGGGTATATTCCGTATTACCCCTAACGGCATGTATGCCTTTGGCACCCTTTTATTTTTTCTACCTGGACTCTGGTTCCGTTCGGATATCGGTTTGGCTGCCGGAGCTTTTAATTATATATCTGTATGGATACATTATTGGGCCACTGAACTCCCAGACATCAGATATATATACCAAAGACCATAAATTAAGTAATCTATTTGGAAAAATGAATGTAATATTTAGATATCTTGAACTTATGGACAAACAGAGAGAAGATCTTTTTGCCAGGATAGGTGATATTGAATCATTCCAACTTTGGAAAAGGCCAGGCCTGGATAGCTGGTCAATGGGCGA
>PWSB01000227.1 GCA_003563375.1 Actinomycetota bacterium
GCCACCCCCAGGATTGTAGAAAGGACGGCTACCATGAAAGTCAGGCTAAGTGTGCTGGACAAAAGAACAGCAAGCCTTTGGTCCAGGAGCCTTGACCAGGTTTCCCTGCCGCTGGAGGCTGCCTGGTATACTACCAGCATAAGAGGCAGGGAGGCAAGGATAGCCACTGCCGCTGCTATACCCAGTATAGACCAGCCTGGGGGCCGGCCCCTCCATAGCTTTGACCAAATCATCCCCCAGCTCCCAAACCGGTCCCTTTCTTTTTTCTGAATAATTTCTATACTCATTTAAAACCGCCTCTAGATACCCAGGTCCAGCCCTGCTTCCTCTATGAGATGCTTTGCATCTATCCAGTAGATACCCAGCTCTTGCAGGGATATATCCATTATCCTGTAGCTGCTTATGGGGCTTGCCTCTGGCGCTGCCTCAACCTCGGGGTTAAGCGGGACCTCCCTGCTGTTGTAGGCAAATACTTTCTGCTGCTCGGGCTCCAGCAGCCATTCAATAAACATTTTTGCATTTGCCTCATTAGGGGCGCCCGCAAGCAAAGCAATGCCTCCTACATTGACAAAGGCACCCATGCCTTCCTGGTCAGGGTAGATAACCCCTACATTGTTATTCTCAAGCTCATTTAGCTGAAGGTGGTAATAGTAATTGTTAACCAGGCCAAACCTGTATTCTCCTGCACCAACTGCTCTCCTTATATCTGTATGCCCGTTGACTATAGCCCCCGCGTTCTCTTTTATGCCTTGCACCCATTCCAGGGCCTTCTCATCGCCCCAGGCCATCCTCAAGCCAGCTACATGGGTTACCATAGAAGAATTCCCTCCCCTGGTTATCATAAACTGGCCCTTCCATTTGGGGTCAGTAAGCTCCCATATGTCCGAAGGCATCTCCTCCTCGCCTATCAGGTCCTTATTGTAGATAAGCACCCTGGTCCTTGCCGAAAGCCCTGTCCAGGAACCATCCTCTGCCCTGAACCTGGGGTCTATGACCTCAAGGGCAGCAGAGCCATTGGCCTGAAGCGCGCCCTCCAGCCTTAAAAATTCCATGGCCCCGGCATCATTTGAGAAAAAGAGGTCAGCCTGCACATTGCCTTTCTCTGAAACAATCTTATTGACCAGGGCTTCGCTGCTGCTTAGAAGCCTGACCCTGATGCCGGTCTCTTCCTGGAAACTGTCTGTAAGGGGCTGGACAAATGCCTCGTTCCTTGCTGAATATACCACCAGCTCTTGGCCGGCGGGGTTGCCGCATCCTGCCGCTGCAAGAGCAATTGTTATAACAGATACCAAAACCATTAGCTTAAACACCTTAAACCTCCTAAATTTAGGCATACCTAACTTATATATTAGTAAAACCATAGCATAACTAGGATTTGAGGGCAAGGTTTTTGCGGCAGCCATTGAGGAAAATTTATTTCTTAATATTAGATTTGACTTTATAGCATTAGTTACTATAAAATCCCAATATAGTAAAAAAGAGTTGTTTTAATGAAAAAAGATAATTTAAACAATAAAAATACATATACCTCCAAATTTCTGTTTAGCAGAATATCGATACAGAAAGACATTACTTGCTGGCGCGGCTAATCCTTAGCTTTGCCAGTGTTTGGCCTGCGATAACTAACTTATATTCCTAACACTTTTTTTTCGTCAGACATTGGTTTCTTATTATAATCAATTTTATGGGAGAGCAATGTTTAATATTTCTAAAAAACAATTCAAAAAAATTTATGACAACTATAATCTCATACCTGTTTATAGGCAGTATATGCTGGATACCGAGACCCCGGCCTCCCTTTTTTTAAAAATTAGAAAAAGGCAAAAACCGGTATTTTTGCTGGAAAGCGTAGACGGGCCTCGTGGCCTCTCCCGGTATTCCATAATAGGGATTGACTACAGCAGGAAAATAAGCTTTTCTGAGGGGATCTTTAAAATCAAAGACAGGGAGGGTAATGAATATCAACAAAAGACCAGTCGGCCGCTGGACTGCCTGAGGGATCTAGCAGGAAAAATAAAAGCCTATAATGACCCTGGACTGGGCCATTTCATAGGGGGTTTTGTGGGATATATCAGTTATGACATGGCAGGGTATTTTGAAAATATATCCCTGGGCCATGACCCGGAATTTCCTGAGATGATTTTGTATTCTACAAGCCTTGTTATAGTCTTTGACCACTATAACAATACCATGAAAATTATCGCTACTATCCCTTCCGATGAAAGGTCTAGCAGCGGGCAGGCATATGAGCGCTCAGCTGGTCTTATCCTGGGCCTGGAGGATGATATTTTTAACTCAAAAAGCGTGCCTAGCCGATTAAGCCAGGTAACCCGCGATATTGAAGCAGTTGATTTCCAGTCAAATTTTTCCAGGCAGGATTTTTTGGAAGCGGTAGAAAAAGCCAAGGGGTATATCAATAGGGGGGATGCCTTCCAGATAGTACTCTCCCAAAGATTTAGAATAAAAACTGATACCCGGGATTTTGATATATACCGGTCACTGCGTACCACAAACCCATCCCCATACATGTTCTTTATGGATTTCGAAAATTTTAAACTTATAGGCGCTTCACCGGAACCTCTAGTAAAGGTAAGGGCAGACACCATACTGACATGCCCTATTGCCGGTACCAGGAAAAGAGGCAATGATCCAGCCGAAGATGAACTTATGGCCCAAGGCCTCCTCGCTGATAAAAAGGAAAGGGCGGAGCATAATATGCTGGTTGACCTGGCCAGAAATGATCTGGGCAGGGTTTCAGAATACGGGAGCATCAAGGTTAAAAAATATATGGAGGTGGAAAAATATTCACATGTAATGCACCTGGTCTCTTTGGTAGAAGGAAAGCTTATGGCTAAAAAAGATGTCTTTGATGCCTTAAGAAGTGTTTTTCCTGCAGGCACATTAAGCGGGGCCCCAAAAGTAAAGGCCATACAGATCATAGATGAATTAGAAAACCAGAGGAGGGGGCCTTACGGCGGAGCAGTGGGATATTTTGGATATGAAGGCAATATGGATTTTTGCATAACCATAAGGACCGCGATCCTCAAAGAAGGTAGTGCTTATGTGCAGGCAGGAGCGGGCATAGTCTATGATTCTGTTGCCGAAAAAGAGTACGAGGAGACGCTGAACAAAGCTCAAGCCCTGTTCAGGTCCATAAATATGTCTGGAAAAAAAGGAGGGGTAAGGTGTTGAGGGAAGCAATAGAAAGGTTGACTGGTTTTGAAAACCTTACTAGCGGACAAGCTTTCAGGGCTATGCAGTATATCATGAATGGGAAAGCGAGTGATGCCCAGATTGCTTCTTTTTTGACTGCACTGACCATGAAAGGAGAGACAACTGAGGAAATAAGTGGGTTTGCCAGGGCTATGCTCAGTATAGCTTGCAAGGTTAAGACCAGGGCCAAGCTGGTTGTAGATACCTGCGGCACTGGAGGAGATAAAAAAAATACTTTTAATATATCCACTACAGCAGCTTTTGTTGCCGCAGGCGCCGGGGTGGTGATAGCTAAACACGGAAACAGGAGCGTATCGAGCAAAAGCGGCAGCGCAGATGTTTTAGAGAAACTGGGGGTAAACATTAATTTATCCGCCGGGCATATAGCAGACTGCATAGATAAAATAGGGATAGGTTTTATTTACGCCCCCAAGGCCCATGCAGCCATGGCTAATGTGGCTGCAGCCAGGAAAGAGATGGGAATAAAAACTGTTTTTAACATACTGGGCCCTATAACCAACCCTGCCATGGC
>PWSB01000130.1 GCA_003563375.1 Actinomycetota bacterium
GAACTTTATATTTGCAGCCAAGTAGATCAGGATTTCAGCCCTATATCCAGGCAGGCTGAATATGATATGTATGCACAAGAGATATATGCCACCATAAAGGTCAATGATGTGCCTTCAGGGGGGACCTGGAGATATAGGTGGATAGACCAACAGGATGGCTCTGTCCTTGCTGAGAGCTCCGGAAGGTATATGGAAAGGGACGGCCAGCTGGTGAGCGGCTATTTTGCCAACCTTCTAAAGCCGGATGTAGACAATAATATAATCGCTCTTCCGGGAACCTACCGGGTGGAGTTCTATCACAACCAAGAATTGGTTGGCAGCGGCTCGTTTGCCATAAAAGAGCCCCAGGCCAGTATACTTGAAGCCCGCATTGTCTCCCGTATAAAAGCTGACGGATCTCCAGGGGCCAAAAAAGAAAGGTTTTTGCCCGGAGAAGACATTTTTCTCAGCGTGGAACTCGATTACCTTTTAGAGGGTTTAAGCCTTAAAGCCACTTTGTACAGGCACCAGGTCAGATTAGGTGAGGCAGCCCTTGAGATCTCTGAAAACAGTTATGAGCCCGCCTATAGGGTAATGGAATTAAGCCAGGAAATACTCCCTCCAGGTCCATATAAGGTCGACCTAAATATTGGTGGCAGCCATAGCCAAAGCCTGGAATTCAATATAATTGCAGATACAAATCTCGGGGAGGTTTACCAGGACCCCGAATATGGTCTTTACTTTGACTACCCTGACTGGTTTACTATTTCCAGGAAGCTTACGGATGAGAGCTGCCTGATATCTTTGACATCAGATTTTGATGCCAATATCTACTTCGGGGTATGGGCCGTTGAGGCTGATCTTATAAATCCGCCGGACAGGCCCTCCTTTGCAGATGAGGTGGTACTAAAAGATATTGAAGAAGGGTTTGATATATCTTTGGCCGGCAAAAAAGAGGATAGCGGTCTTTATACCTACATTTATGAGGATAGGGATGGAAATGATTGGAAACTTCTTCTAAGCATGGAGGATTTTGAAGGGCATTTTTATATTTTTTTAGGCCTGGCTGATAATTTTTATGCCCAGGCCATGGGGGAGATATACGAGGGTATACTGGGTTCTCTGCGCTTTGAAGCTGAATAAATATTATAATGGTTTTAATTAAATGTATGACTTACACAAAAAGCTAAAAAAAATAGAGAAAAAAGGAGAGCCCATAAGGATAGCTTTATGTGGGATAGGGCATATGGGAAGATGCCTTTTCTCACAGGTAAGGTCTATCCCCGGGATGGAAGTGGTTGCCGTAGCTGACCGGAACGTACTAAAATTAGTTAAAAAACTGCCGGACGCAGGAAAAAGTTTTGTAGAGATAGGATGCGGCCAAAATATTTCCAGCCATGAACTGGGCTATACAGCTGATATCGCATCAGCGGCTTCCCTGCCTTGGGCGGATGTGGTGGTTGACGCTACCGGAAGCTGTAGTGCAGGGGCAGAGATAGCAGCCTGTGCGATAGAAAATAACAAAGACGTGGTCTCCCTTAATGTTGAGGCTGACACGGCAATAGGCCCTATGCTAAAAAAACTTGCTTCCCGGGCCGGGGTGGTATATACATTAGCCGCAGGGGATGAGCCCGGCGCGCTGAAGGAACTATATGATTTTGCAGTGCTTATTGGCATGGAGATAGTAGCTTGCGGCAAGGGAAAAAATAATCCCCTGGACAGGGATGCAAACCCCTCTACTCTTGCAGTTTACAGCAAGCAAAAAGGAGCGGATGCCAGGATGATGACCTCTTTTGTGGACGGGACTAAAACCATGATAGAAATGGCCTGTCTTTCCAATGCTACGGGACTTGCAGCAGACTGCAGGGGCATGCATGGACCCAAGGCTGGCCTTGGGGAGCTTACCGGGGTTTTCGAGCTTGAAAAAAATGGGGGCATATTATCCAGGACAGGTGTAATAGATTTTGTTATCGGTGATGTGGCTCCCGGTGTATTTTTGATCTACAGCACTGCCGACGATTTACTGAAAGAAGAACTGAGGTATCTGCTTCTAGGCGAGGGTCCCAATTACCTGTTATACAGGCCTTATCATCTTGCAAGCATGGAAGTCCCTGTATCTATTGCCATGGCTTATTTTTACAGGCAGGCCACCATCGTCGCCGAAAATAATCTGGTCTCAGATATATTGACCGTAGCTAAAACCGATCTGGATGCAGGCCAGGTAATCGATGGAATAGGAGGATATAAAGTATATGGGTTGCTGGATTCTTACGACCAGGTTAAAAAGGAGAAGCTTCTTCCTATAGGGCTGTCAGAGGGCTGCGTGCTGGGCAGGAGCAAAAAACGGGGAGAACCTATAAGCTATGAGGACCTGCAGGATATCCCCCAGAATAAGTTATACAGGATGAGGATGTCTCAGGAGGCACAGTTTGATTAAATACGGCTTGAGGTTTTTAGCAACGATCATCCTGTCTTTTATGCTGGCGGCTACCTTAGGATGCAGTCCTGGCGATTACAGCCGTTTTGAGGAGACCAGGGAGATGATGGGGACCTTTGTAAATATTATAGTATATGCCCAAGACAGCGGCCGTGCCGAAAAAGCGATGGGATCTGCCTTTGAGAAGATCAGCCAAATAGAAGCAATAGCTACCATTTTTGATGATGAAAGCGAAGCCTCGGCCTTAAATGCCAATGCTAACCTTTCAAACCCTTCAGAACATATGTCTGTGCTCATAACCGAAGCCAAGAATTATAATCAGATCAGTGGAGGAGCCTTTGACATTACCGTGCAGCCGGTATTAGAATTGTGGCAAGCTGGCTTATGGAAAGAAACCGAAGAGGTCCAGCAGGAAATGATCGGCCAGGCCATGGAACTGGTCGGTTCAGACAAGATAACCGTGAGCCAGGACAGTATAGAGCTAGAGGAAGGCATGAGGATCACTTTGGGAGGTATTGCTAAAGGTTATGCTGTAGACAGGGCGATGGAGGTCCTTAAGCAGGAAGGCATAAATTTTGCATTGATAAATGCCGGAGGTGATATAATGACCACCGGACCGAAGCCTGATGGAAGCTACTGGGCAATAGCGCTGGAGGACCCGGATGGAGATGACAGTATAGCTGTTATAAACGTGGCTAATAAGGCGGTGGCTACTTCAGGAAATTATGAAAGGTATTTTGACCCTGACCGGGAGGCTCATCATATCATTGATCCCCGGACTGGTTATTCTTCTGAGGGCAGCATAAGCGCCACCATAATCTCAAACAGCTGCATGGATGCGGATGCCCTGGCTACATCCATTTTTGTCTTGGGCCCGGAGCGGGGGATAGATCTGGTCAACAGGCTTGATGGAGTGGAAGCCCTGCTCATAGACGAAGACAGAAATATCCATAGGTCGAATGGACTTTCGAAATATATAAAAAATTAAAATATGGGGAAGGTTATGGGAATTATTAAAAAAAGGGTAAGAGAAGGAATAAAGCTTCCTGAGCATAAGATAACTGAAGAGGAGCCGGTAGAAGTATTGCAGCTTCCGGACAAAGTGATAATACCTGCGCAGCAGCACATAGGAGCGCCCAATGAATTTATTGTCAAAAGGGGAGACGAGGTAAAGACCGGACAAAAGATCGGCCAGTCGGATAAATTTGTTTCCGCACCCCTGCATGCTCCATTATCGGGCAAGGTATCCAAGACTATCAAGGTCCTAAACCCTCCTACAGGACAGCCAATAGATGC
>PWSB01000048.1 GCA_003563375.1 Actinomycetota bacterium
CTCTGCTTGCCTTGCAAAAGCCCGCTGTATGGTCTGAGGGAGCTCTACATCCTTTATCTCCACCGTGGACACCTTTACCCCCCAGGGGTCGGTCTGGTCATCAATTATAGATTGCAGCTCCTTGTTTAGCTTATCCCTTTTGGAAAGCAGTTCGTCCAGGTCTGCCTGCCCAATTATGCTTCTTAATGTGGTCTGGGCGATCTGGGATGTGGCCACTATATACCTTTCTATGGCCACTACACTTCTTTCAGGGTCCATAACCCTGAAATATACTACTGCATTGACTTTGACCGGCACATTGTCTTTGGTGATTATGTCCTGCGGGGGGACGTCCATAGTGATTATTCTAAGATCCACCTTTACCATTTTATCCACCATGGGGATGATCAAGAATATTCCAGGGCCCTTTACCGCCCTGACCCTTCCGAAACGGAATATTACCCCCCTTTCATATTCCTTCAGGATCTTTATAGCTGAAGTCAATAATATTAAAGCAAAAATGACAATAGCCACTATCAGCACTATATTGCCGACCTCCATGCTAACCTCCTTCTTCTATTTTTTTTACATAAAGAGTAAGACCTTCACTTTTTTGAATGATGACTTTTTTATTCTTTCCTATCTTCTTTCCATCTGCGGACATTGCCTTCCAGATCTCGCCTCCTATTTTGATCTGGCCTTCGGGATTCAGTGTAGAAACGGTCACCCCTTCCTTTCCCTCAAAAGAAGCGGCCCCCAATGAGGGCTTTCTTCTTTGGGCTAAGTAGACCGCCCGGATGACCATGATCAAAAACCCTGAGATAGCTGCGCTTGCCCCTATGATGAGGGGCCTGGATATATTTAGGAAACCGGCAGGGCTGTCTATGAGCAAAAATGACCCGGTGACCAGTGCGGCCACCCCAGCTACAGAAAGCACGCCTTCTGTGCCCAGTGCAAAGTCCAGGACAAAAAGGACTATAGCCAGCACTATGAGGCCCACTCCTGCAAAATTTATAGGAAGTATATTGAAGGCATAAAGAGCAAGGATTAAAAAAAGCGCTCCCATAGATCCTGCTATTCCCAGCCCCGGCTGGGCAAATTCATAGATTATGCCCATAAGTCCCAAAATAAACAATATGTAGGCTACGTTGGGATTTGAAACTATCTGAAGAAACCTGTTAACGAATCCAGGCTGGATCTCCTCTACCGGGGCACCTATGGACATAAGGGTTATTTGTTCGCCGTGTTTTTCAATGGTAAGCCCATGGATGTCTTCCAGCAAGCTTTCCAGGTCCTGGGAGACAAGGTCTATGACCCCAAGCTCCAGTGCCTCCGGCGCTATTATGGATACGCTTTCCCTTACCGCATCTTCAGCCCATTGTTCATTTCTTCCTCTTGCCCGGGCAAGCGCCCTTATGTAGGCAACCGAATCCTGTAAAATCTTTTCCATGGTCTCCTCGTCTACCTGGCCTTCGCCCAAGGCTACAGGATGGGCGGCACCTATATTAGTCGATGGGTGCATGGCTGCAATATCAGCAGCATAGGTTATAAAGACCCCTGCCGAAGCCGCTCTGGCTCCGTCTGGAGCCACATATACTATGACTGGTACCCTGGCTGCAAGCATCATCCGGACTATGTCACGCATGGCATCTTCCAGCCCTCCGGGGGTGTCCATACGGATGATCAGGGCACTCCCGTCCCCTTCAGCCTGGGTGATGGAGTTTTCAATGTAGCTTGCCACAGCAGGAACTATTATGCCGTCTATGTCTACCAGATAAAAACTGTCTGCTTCCTGCTGTCCCAGGGCCGCTCCCGGCAGGAACATGGGCAGCAGCAATGTAGACAAAAAAACAAATATAAATAATTTAAATCTAGGTAGAATCTTTATAGTAAAACCTCTTTTTTTCTTTTTTTCCTATTTTATTCTATCATAGAATCGCCAATGGCTGCACGGGAGCATATTTTGTTATGGAAGAGAATATTCAGGTTTAAAAAAAATTGTTTTACAAGCAAAGATTAATTATCCATAATAATGGAAATATCATTTTATAAAGGAGTTTGATTTTATGAGCAAATGGGAATGTCTGGTATGCGGCTACATCTACGATCCTGAAGAAGGAGACCCGGAGGGCGGTATAGAAGAAGGTACTTCTTTTGAAGATCTGCCTGATGATTGGGTATGCCCGCAATGTGGAGCTGGAAAAGACCAGTTTGAAAAATTGGATTAAATCTTTAGTTTGATCGCATCTACAGGGCAGCTGTTTGAACATAGGCCGCAAAGAATACATTTTTCCTTATCAAAAACAAGCCTTCGGCTTTTTTTATCGGGGAAAAGTGCCTGGGTAATGCACAAGGAAGCACATAGGCCGCAGGAGACGCATAGGTCTTTGTCTAATATTATGTCTTTTTCAGCCTCCTGAATGGTGACCCCGGCATCCTTAAGATATTTTACCCCGCTTTTTATTTTATCTTCCTGCCCGCTTATCTCAATAAGTATTTTCCCTTCCATATTGGGGGTAATCTCTGCCCTGAGAATATTAAAGGCCAGGTCATGGTCTTTTACCAGCCTGTAAGTGATAGGCTGGGTGACTATATTTTCTGAAAATGTCAGTACAAGTTTTCTTTTGGCCATCAGAGTTCCTCCTGGCTCAGTATCTCGAGGCTTTTGAGTTTTTCATCCATTGGAAGGGGGGATACCGGCTTGGTCAGGGTAAACTTTTTGTTCTCTATGAGTTCCTTTAACCGTTGGGCTATCTCTTTTGCTTTCGGATAGCTTGATATTGAGCCCGTCTGGACTTTTTTGCCGTTTATGGTGACAAGCCCGCTATTGAGCTGTTTATAATTTATTTTTCCATAATATGGCTTGTTTCGCCTTTGTACAGAATAATCATAGATGCCTGTGTATATGTCCTCATCGGCTATCTTTAAAAACTGGACCATCTCTTCATCTATGACAGGTATGGGTATCCCAATACCCATAAACATGGTTACCCCATAGCCTGGAAAGGAGGCTGCCCTAAGGTAGGAAAGATCCATTTCTTTAAGGTCCCCGGTAATGGCCAAAGTCCCGCCTGGGCCAAGAGTGGTCCCGTTATTGCGCCTGTTCTGGCCGGGATTGTGCTGGGTGCCATGCCAGGCCACGTATCCTGTGGCCCCCCCTACAAAGATCCTGGTGCCTATGCCTATGGTCCTGTAATAAGGGTCGTTTAGCAGGGGACTCAGTTGCCCGGCGCTGCTGAATGTGGCATTCCCGAAATGGGGCAGAAGTTTCCCCATATAGGTGTAAATGGTCCTGTCAGAAGAATTTGTCGCCACATCGTAGTTCTGATACACGTTCCTGGGATTATAAAAATAGGCCTGGTTTAACATATCCAGGGTCACATGGGTTTCAAGGCTCTTTCGAGGATAACAGTCAGTCCCGTATGCCGTTGCTCTCAATTTTATCGATTTTCCCTTGACCAAATCTTCTATAACATGGGCGCCCCCGTAATCTATCCCTTCCGACTCAGAGAGTTCCGTAGCTCCAAGATAGACGTCCACTGCAGCCAGTCCAGCATATGCCGGTACATCATTTAGCCAGACATTGGTCATTTTCATCGGCGGGTCAGAATGTCCAAAATTGAGGAAGGCACCTGTGGAACACATCGGGCCGAAAGTAGCCGTGGTCACTATATCGACCTCTTGTGCTGTTTTCTTTACCCCGTGTTTGTTTGTGTAGCCTATTATCTCTTC
>PWSB01000098.1 GCA_003563375.1 Actinomycetota bacterium
GCCTCCTTTGCAAGGCCTAAGTCTTTAGGGCAGAGGGAGTATATCCTGATGATCCAGGCTTTGGCTTCAGGATCTGTCATGCTGGGCCTTCCTTTTCCGGGCAGATCTTCCAAGGCTGGCAGCGGCCCATACCGCAGTGCCTTATCTATGCATCTTTCTACTTTCGGGCGGTTGGCAAGAAGCTTTCTGGCGATGGAGGATATGCTGTATCCTTCAGTATAATCCAGGAGCATAACTGCTCTGTCAACTTTTTTTTTCGGAAGTTCAGTGGAGCCGGCTACCGCCTCCAACTGCCCCTTTTGCTGTTTAGATAACTTTAATTTTGGTCTTTTGCTAATGAAAGGCATGTGAAACAAGATAGCATTTAAGAAGGGATATTGCAACAATACAACGAAACGCTATAATACACTTGGATATTGAGAAAAGAAAACTATTGTGTTATAAGTAGTATACGAATCATATGTTGGTTTGAAAATTAAAAGATGGTGCAGTATTCTAGTCAGTACTTCCAATCATGAAGACGGGGCTAAAAATCCGTTACTGGCGTACAGATGAAGTCCCTGGGTCTGGCTGCTAACGCCCAGTTGGGGGCTGGTCCTGGGGGTTAAGGAAGGTGGGCGATCCACAATGGCATGTGGGCGTAGACCCAGCTTCCGTGGAATCCGTAGATGTATAAGGCAACCAGTACATCTAGGGGATAAACCTGCTATGAATAAAAAACATAGTAGTGTAGCCTGCCTTGCGTGAGAAGGGGAGGAGGCTGTTTGTGTGATAAAACTTCCTGAGCTCGGTTGTTTTATCTTAGCTGAAACCTTTCTTGCTAAAGAGGCTAGTGATTGGAGAGGCTGCCGAGGAAAGCTCCTAGACTGTTCTCTATATGAGAGATACGGCAGGGATTACAGTGTGGTTTTAGTGGTAATCCAGTCCTATAGTCGGTGACACTATGGAAATGGATTTAAAGGGAAACCGCTTATGTGGCAACGCATAAGTATTCATTTGGGAAATCCAACTGGACCTAAACCGCAAAGTTTACTTGCCGTATCACCATCTTTTTATGGAGGAATTTATTTTTGGTTAAAGGAAAAAAATCCAGTGCAAAGATAAGAAACTGGATCATAGCTATTACTATCTGGACATTTTTAATCGCTCTGGTTATCAGCTTCGTATCAGAAATAATCGTTGTAAATGTAAATTTAATCTTTGCTGCCATCTTATTGATCCTCATAATATTTATAGGTGTATTCTTTGATGCCATTGGGGTAGCAGTTACGGCAGCTACACAAATCCCATTAAATTCGATGTCATCCAAAAGGATAAAGGGGGCCAGAGAAGCTGTAGAGCTTGTAAAGAACGCTGACCGTGTAGCTAATTTCTGCAATGATGTCATCGGCGATATAACCGGCATCGTAAGCGGAGCCATAGGAGCTGCAATAATATTCAGGCTGCTGACTGGAAACCCAACCATGGAAGATACCCTGTTTAGCGTTATAATCACAGGGTTGATAGCTGCCTTGACGGTAGGCGGCAAGGCATTAGGTAAAAATATAGCATTGAAAAATAGTAATTTAATAGTCCTTAAATCGGGTTTTGTTGTCTATCTTTTCAACTATATTTTCAGAAGAAGAAGATAGCGCTGGACTTGAAGAGTTATTTTTTTTGAAGATAAATACAGTATTTCCTTCCTGTGCATCAAACAACCTATCTAAGGGATTGCAGAGATTTAAGAAAAAATTGTTTATCTTATTCATAAAACGATTCCTGTTTATAGTTATGCATTTATGCACAGAATCTCCAGGGATTAGTTTTTTAATGTTATTTAAGAATATTTTTTGATAGAAACCAAAAAAAGGAAATGATAGAAATTCCTTATGAATAAGATGCAAACCGTTGGACCTGAATATGTTCTCATAGAAAGCTTCTGTTCGTTTTTGGAGAGCCTGCTGGGACCCTGGTTTTTTTGAGGTTGCTTCAAATAAGACCAGCATGCCTCCCTCTTTGAGATGGTCGTGTATCTGCCTTGCTTTTTTGGCTATTTCTTCGACTTTTTCAAAATGTTGTAATACTGCCAGGCTCAGCACAAGGTCATAGCTGGCATCCCTGTTGTTGAAATCTTCACAATACAATGAAATATTGCAAATGTTTTCTCTCTCAGCCCTTCTTGAAGCCTCAATGGTCATGGAAGGGGAGATATCAAATCCGGTTATCTTTGATTCAGGCAGTTTCTTTGCCAGCCAGCAGCAGTAATATCCATCCCCGCTCCCGAAATCACATATCTTTAAGCTTTTTTTCTTCTTCTTTAACTGGCTGACCACTTCATCAATCTTTTTAAGTAATATCTTCCTACGTTTCAGGTAGTAGGGCAGAGGTGTTATGGTGTAGAATTTTTCCCCCTTGTAACAATAGGATAGGTTTCCTCTAACAGACCAGTACTCATCTTTTACCTTTTTGCCTTTTCTGTTGTTAATAGACTGCATCAACAACCTTTCTTATATTATATCTGGATATTTAGCCAGTGCATTAGTATTGCACAACCTGTTTACAATTATCTTATTTTAATAGAATTTTTTGAAGTAACTTGATTTTTGGGAATATATATATCAATAAAAAGGAAAACCCAAAAAATGTGAAATATAGACTATAATGTGGTATGTTTTGTTTTTGACTATATTAAAATTGCTGATATGAACTTTAACCATAAGATTGCCAGGAAAATAGATCATACTTTTTTAAAGCCTGAAGCAAAAATAGAGGATGTAAAAAAAGCATGCCTTGAAGCAAAAAAATTTGGATTTGCCGCGGTTTTTACTAATACAGCATACACACAGCTAGTTGCCGAAGAACTGAAGGGAAGCCGAGTAAATACCGGTGCTGCAATTGGTTTTCCTCTTGGTGCAAATAAAACAGAGGCAAAGGTTTGGGAAACCAGATTAGCCATAAAGGATGGTGCCCAAGAAATAGACATGGTAATAAATATAGGGTATCTAAAGGATAAAAAATATGACCTTTTTGAACAAGATATAAAAAGTGTCGCAGATGCTGCAGGGAAAAAAGCCATAATCAAGGTAATATTGGAAAACTGCCTTCTTGATAGGCAAGAGATAAAAAAAGCGTGCGAGTTATGTAAAAAAATAGGAGTTGATTTTGTAAAGACATCCACCAGTTTTAATAAATCCGGGGCCACATTGGAAGATGTAAGATTGATGAGGGAGACAGTAGGCCCAGAGATGGGTGTTAAGGCAGCCGGAGGCATCAAGGATCTGGCAACAGCCAAGGCATTTATAAATGCTGGCGCAACCAGGATTGGAACAAGTTCTTCAGTAAAGATAGTACTTGAAAATCCTTTTTAAAGATTAAAGGAGGCTTAGTTGATATTAAAAGATAAAATAGCGATTGTCACTGGAAGCGGTGAAGGTATTGGAAGGGGGATAGCGCTAGAATTGATAAAGGAAGGCGCAAAAGTCACCATAGCCGACATAAATGAAGGAGGTATCCAAGAGACCATATCCCAGGCCAATAGATTAGGAGGAGAAGCAACTGCTGTACAAGCCGATATTTCCTCTGAAAATGACATAAACATGATGATAGGCAAGACCATGGAAAAATTTGGCAGGATAGACATACTAGTGAACAATGCAGGCATTGTATTAAAGAGAGTGGATCTGGTCGATACCACAGACGAACACTGGAATAAAATCTTATCGGTGAA
>PWSB01000217.1 GCA_003563375.1 Actinomycetota bacterium
ATCCCGGCGAGCATATAGATTATCGACCTTGAGAATATCAGGCTGGTGGCCATACTTATAATAACACCGATGCTCAAAGTCACTGCAAAGCCCCTTACCGGACCTGTGCCGAAACGGTAGAGGGCGGCTGCGGTTATAAGGGTGGTTATATTTGCGTCTACTATTGTCCTCAGACCATGCCTGAAACCCTGGGTTATAGAAGTCCTGGCAGTCTTATCCTTTTTAAGTTCTTCCTTTATCCTTTCGAATATGATCACATTGGCATCTACCGCCATGCCGATGGTAAGGATTATACCTGCTATCCCCGGAAGGGTAAGGGCTGCACCCAGAGCAGATAAAACTCCCCAGAAGATAACCACATAGATCAATAGGTTAAAAACTGATATAAGGCCCAATCCCCTGTAGTAGGCTACCATAAAAGCCGCTATAAAAAACAGGCCTATGGCTCCTGCCCAGAGGCCGCCTGTAAGCGCGTCTCTTCCCAGGGTAGGCCCCACTGTCACATTTTCCTCAATCTGGAGGTCAACCGGCAGGGCACCTGTCCTTAACACCAATGCGATGTCATTTGCTTCTGACAGGCTTCCGATACCTTCGATCACTGCATCACCGGTGATCTCACTCCTTATAACCGGCGCTGACTGCACCTCTTCATCCAGCACAATTGCCAGCTGCCTGCCTATGTTCTCTCCGGTTATCTCTGCGAATTCCTGCTGGCCTTCAGATGTAAAGTTCATGTTTACAACTATCCTGCCTGTAGGGTCAAATCCTGCCCTGGCATTGGCAAGCTTGTCTCCAGTCATCAGGACGGGGCCAAGTTCCCACTCCTCCGTTTCAGGATCATATGATTCTACAATCCTGAATTCCAGCTGAGCGGTCCTTCCTATTACTTCCATGGCCCGGTCAGGATCCTTTACTCCGGGAAGCTGTATGACGATATTATTGGTATAATCCCTGGTAATCAGGGGTTCTGATACCCCTAAGGCATCGATCCTCTCCCTTATTATAAACATGGCCTGATCGATGGACTCCTCGGTCACTGCTTCTATGTCCTGCTGGGTGGGCTTTAGTATTATCTGCGTCCCGCCTCTCAGGTCAAGGCCCAGCTGGATAGAGTCCTCAAAAGGATAGGCGTAGTATACAGAAACTCCTATGATGATAGCCAGTATTATGATTATGGTGATATGGACCTTTTTGTTGCGCATCTTCTAGGAAGGGCTCACCTTCTTTGAAACAGCACTTTTGCTGACTTTTACATCTACTCCGCTTGAGAGGGTGACTATCAGGGTATCTTCCCGGACATCCTTTACCCTGCCGTAAAAACCGCCGACGGTCACTATCTCGTCTCCCCGTTGAATATTGGAGAGGAGGTCTTTTGCTTTCTGGCTCTTCTGCCTCTGAGGCCTGATAAGCAAGAAATAAAAAGCAGCTACAAGCACTATAAGCCAGATCCAGGTGCCGTACTGGGCAAGAAAACCCTGAGCGCCTTCAAGTTCTTCAACCTCTCCGTTTTCCTGAGCCGCCATAGGCAAGCACCCGGCAGCTATACCTCCCATGACTATTGCTATGGCAGCTATCATAAACACAGTTATTATTTTTTTCGACAATCTCATATACTCTCCTTAAATATGTTATATATCTGTTATCCCACTTTTTTTTCGAACACTACCATTATCAACATTTTTAGTTTTTTTGCAAATTTTAATGATTAGTATAATTATTTATAAACCCGGACTGGAAACCGGCAAACCGGTTAGCCCTTATAGCATTTTTTGCTTTTCTTATAAGGCCAAAAAGAAAATAGACATTGTGTATGCTCAATAGTATGCTGGACAGTATCTCCCTGCTTTTATAAAGGTGCCTTATGTAAGCCCTGGAATAATTATTGCAGGTGTAGCAGCTGCATTCCTGGCTTAGGGGCCCCAGGTCATCCCTGTAGCGGTTGTTCTTTATATTGATCTTTCCGTAATCGGTATAGGCGCTACCGTTCCTGGATATCCTGGTAGGAAGCACGCAGTCAAACATGTCAACCCCGGCCCCTATTGCTTCAATCAATCCTATAGGATCGCCAAGCCCCATAAAATAAGAGGGTTTTTTGCGGTCAATATGTTCCATGGTATAAGCAAGTATATCCATGGTCATATCCCTGTCCTCTCCAACGCTTAGACCCCCTATCGCAATCCCGTCAAAGTCCATTTCGGATATGGAGCATGCGCTGAATCTTCTTACCTGCTTTATAAAGCCTCCCTGCACTATACCGAACATCGCTCCAGGGCCTCCTATCCTTCTTTTGGCTTTTACGGACTCCTGGGCCCAGTCAAGGGTCCTCTTTGCTGCTTCGGAAGTATACCTGTGGTCATCGGTAAAGGGTATGCATTCATCAAGCACCATCATTATGTCCGAACCCAGTTCAGACTGCATCTCGATAACCTTCTTCGGGGTGAAAAAATGGCGGGAACCATCGATGACTGACTTAAATTCTACACCCTCGTCCCTTACTTTTCGTATATCCCCAAGGCTAAAGACCTGGAAACCACCGCTGTCTGTGAGTATATTGTATTTCCAGTTCATGAACCCATGAAGTCCTCCGGCTTTTTTTATGATATCTATGCCTGGCTGAAGATAGAGATGATACAGGTTTCCCAGTATCAGCTTGCAACCCATATCATAGAGCTGATGGGCAGTCAGGGCTTTAACGGTGGCTTTGGTGCCCACCGGCATAAACACCGGAGTATCCACACTCATTTTGCCAAGACTGAGAAGCCCTGTCCTGGCATTGGAGGTCTTGTCCTTGTTTATAACTTTAAAAAAACTCATATCTTTCTATATTATAAGCATACAGTCACCGAAACTATAAAACCTGTATTTTTTCTCTATGGCTTCCCTGTAAGCAGAAAGCAGGTTCTCTGTTCCTGCAAAGGCGCTGGCCATTACCAAAAGAGTAGATCTTGGCAGATGAAAATTAGTGATCATAGCATCGATTGCTTTAAAATCATGGCCAGGGTAGATATACAAAGAGGTATATCCTTTGTCGGCCCCGATGCTGCCGAATTTTTTTATAACCGTCTCAAGGACCCTGGTAGAAGTAGTGCCTACCGCTATGACCCTTCCCCCGGAGGACCTGGCCTTGACTATCTTCTCTGCCTCTCTATCTTCAACCTGGTAATACTCGCTGTGCATTCTATGTGTTTCTACCTTTTCTTCGGTTATGGGCCTGAATGTATCCATCCCTATATTAAGGATGACTCTGGCAAAAATGATCCCCCTTTTTTTTAAATCCCCTATCTGTGTTTCTGTAAAATGCAGGCCTGCTGTAGGGGCAGCCACAGAGCCGTCCTTTGAAGCGTAAACGGTCTGATATTGTTCTTCCCTGATATTGGTAGATTTAATATAAGGGGGGAGAGGCACCATGCCATAATGCTCAAAAAGCTGTTTTGGGTCCCGGTCAAACCTTACCACTGCCTTGCCGTACTCTTTTTTTTGTTCTACCTTGAAACTGTGATCCCCTATTCCTACCTTGCTGCCTGGCTTAAGCTTTTTGGAGGGTTTGACAAGAACAAGATATGACCGGTTTCCTAATTTTTCTAAGACAAAACATTCGATGCCGGCCCCGGTATCAGCTTTCTTGCCTTTAAGCCTGCACCTTAAGACTTTGCTTTCATTTATTACCAGACAGTCACCCTCCCTTAGATAGGAATAAAGATTATA
>PWSB01000140.1 GCA_003563375.1 Actinomycetota bacterium
CTGCGATATTATTGAAGAACGTATTAAAAGAGCGTGGGAAGAAAAAAGAAAAGAAAAAGATTTAACGCAGAAAACTCTATTCGGAGATGGAATGTAGTATTACTGCTAACTTGCGTATAAGTATGAAAAGTTTAATTGAAAAACAACAAGACAATGAAAGCAAACTATGAGTTTATTGCAACACAATTAATAGATAAGGACGAAACCTATAAGCATATTCTTGTTGATAAAACGCTGTTTATTCAGAAAGATGGAAAAATAATAGCCGAGCTGGATGATGCAGACATAATGAGTATGCTTGGTGCGTTAGGCATAGGCACTTCGGATTTTAAAAAGGGATTTTGGAAGTGAAACAAGACAAATGATTACATGGAAAAAGCAAAGCGCAAGTTTATAAATGCCATACGGGAGCACAGGGAGTTCCAGGACGAGGCCATAGAGTTTATTCGCGCCTTAAACGAGTACCTTTCTGGCTTGGAGATGGAGAGCATGGAGAAGGACTTGGCCATATCGCGGCTTTTAAAAGACATAAGCCTGCATGTGGACGTGCTAAAAAGTTACGGCGTGGACATCGGCAAGCTGGGGGGCAGAAGCATATACAGCGTGCACGGGCAGATAAATAGCCAGACGCTGACAATACCTGAAAACCTAATAAACCATGATAAAAGAAAAAGACATACAGGGCGTGAAGGACTATCTCTACTACCACCAGGTGAGGGGAGACATATTACAATATCTGGACGGGACAAAAGAACTGGTGAAAGCGGAGACTACCCACTGGCCAGCCTACGATGAGCACTTCAAGTGGTTGCGCACCGAGATAACTGGTTTTGCCGGGATACCATCACACGGGAAAAGCAAGATGGTTATATTCCTGTCTGCCTTAAAGATGGTATATGCTAACTGGAAGGTTGCCATATATTCCCCGGAGACTTCGCCCCCGGTGTTCTTGTTTACTAACTACCTTCACACGCTTACCGGGCGTGCGGTGTTTGGAAGCCACAAGCCCGACAAGGCAGATGTTAAAAAGTTCGACGATGTGCTGAGCAACAACCTTTTTTTGTGCGACCCTGAGCGGATGCCGACATTTAAGGGGATCATGGAGCGGTTCAGGCAGGCATACGAGTACCACGGCTGCGACATGTTTATTATTGACCCGTTCAACTGCCTGGACAGGGAGTGGGAGATGTCCAAAAGGGATGATCACTATGTAGGCGACTTTTTGGATCACTATAAAGACTTCGCTAAACATACGAACACCTGTTGCGTTGTTGTTATGCACCCGAAGGCGAGCATAAAGGTAAAAAAGGACGGGTTTGATTACGAGTGCCCCAATGCTTACGACATGGCCGGCGGTGCTATGTGGCACAACAAGCTTGACAACCTTGTCTTTGTGCATAGGCCATATATTGTTACGGATTTTAAAAATTCTTCGGTGCTTATACGTCATGCGAAGATCAAGAAGAAGGAGATTGTGGGTGTTGGCGGCGATGCCGATGTGGACTTCAATTATAAGACCAACAGGTATAGCTATAACGACGTTGAGCCGGACTTTGTTAACGAGCCGATTGAGGCAAAACAGGAATTACCGTTTTGATGGAACACTTAAAACTAAACATACAAGGCCGATTATGGGATATATACACTCTCCCAACCCGCTTCTTTGAAGTCGACGGCAAGGAGTATGAGATTGTCGGCACCCACATCGCCGGCATGAAGCCAGACGATTGCATTCACACAATTAAGGACGCGACAGAGCGATGGGAGGTACACCACAAAAAACTAATTGATTTATTTAAACAACAAAGACTAAAAACAGTATGGAAACTCAATTCATGGAAGGCATCTACTTTTACAGGCCGAGCGCCAAAGCGCCGGAGTTCATCAAGTTCAACATCTCAATCGAGCGCGACCGACTAATCGACTGGCTCAAGAAGCAAGACGAGAAGGTCCGCGTGGTGCTCAAAGAGAGTAAGCAGGGCAACTTGTACGTATCTATTGATGATTATAAGCCGGAAAGTGAGCCGACAGGTAACGCGCCGGATAAAGAAACAGAAGACGATCTGCCGTTTTGAACGCGTACGTCATACCCGGATTGAAGGCAGATATAGACACTATCGCCCTGGGCGTTCCGGCAGAGTGCCCGGATGATGTTCTTGAGCTTGTGGCCAGGTGCTGGGGCATCACTTCGGGGGAGCTCACCGGGTACTGCCGTCGCGGTGATGTGCCACTGGCAAGGCACATGGCAGTGTACATCATGCGCAAGAAGTTCGGCATGAAGGCAGATGAGTGTGCAAGGCGCGTCGGTAAGAGGTGCCACGCCACAGTGCTGAACTCAATGAGAGTGGCGCGCGACCTTTACGACACACATAAGGGGTTTCGCGAAAAGATGATTGAAATACTTTAAAAACACAAAGACAAATGAAAACAGAAAACGAAAAAATATTTAATCAGGGTTGCATAGAAACAGCAAAATACATAAAGGAGAGTATTATCCAAATGACAAGATTTGGGCTCATTGAGATGGGCTCAAGCTGTAGGCTGGGGAATGAGCTGGATGATCTTATACAAGACCTTGAAAAAGAAGCAACTGTCCGGAAAATCCGAACAGTTCAAAATGACAAATGAGGGGGCACTGTTACGCATCGCGTTTCGGGAGAGTAGACGACAACGTCTTCCGCCCCCTTTTTAAAACAAGACAAATGAGGTGGACAAAAGAAAAGCCAAAAATCACCAAAGACTGTATTGTATTAACGGCAATATGGTGGGATTCGCAAAGGCAATGGGATTACGATGCTTACCTTATCGTCTATGATGGTTACTGGCGTTGGTGTGATATGGCTGGCAACGAGATAGGCGACATTGCCGACCTACATGCAGATTTTTACATGGCAATAACCCTGCCCGTTGTTAGCAAATCCGTTGCTTGTTGTGGAGGTTGCGGACAAATTATAAAAAACTTGATTAAATGAACGAACGTAAAAAAATAAAAAATAGGGAGGGCTTTATTGCTGCTTGGTGGAGCGCAGGTATCACTTCCGCAGTAGCCTGTAAAATGGCGCTTGAATTATATGACAATGTTGAATTGTATTACATAGGTATTTCGTCAGCACATGAAGATAATGACAGGTTTAAAAGAGAGTGTGAAAATTGGTATGGCAAAGAAATTAAAACATTGACCAGCCGTGAGTATAAAGATCAGTTTGAAGTTATTGAAAAAACAGGAATGGTTAATGGCCCAACTGGCGCAAGATGCACACTTGAATTAAAAAAGCAGGTTCGCTTTGATTTTGAGAAAATGAATGAAATAAACCTGTTTAACAATTACGGGATATTAAACCAGGTATGGGGATTTGAATTTGATAAAGAGCAAATAAATCGGGCTATTCGTTTCGGACAACAATACCCTTATACTAACCCTTTGTTCCCTTTAATTGAAAAAGGTATATCAAAAAATGAATGTGCTGGAATGATACTGAATGAAGGTATTGCACTCCCAAAAATGTATGAACTTGGATACACGAATAATAATTGCATCGGATGTGTAAAGGGTGGTAAGGCTTATTGGAATAAAATTCGTGTTGACTTTCCAGAAAAATTTAACAAAATGGCGCAAGCTGAA
>PWSB01000237.1 GCA_003563375.1 Actinomycetota bacterium
ACAATAGAATCGATCGCCCCTACTTCATGGAAATGGATTTTTTCAACCGGGCAGCCATGTACTGTAGCTTCTGCTTTTGCCAGTATATCAAACATCTCCAGGCAATCCTTTTTTACATGGCTTTTAAGCCTGCTTTTTAAAAAAAGAGACTTGATACCGGAATAGTCCCTGAAAGGCTGGTCAAAATATTTTACTTCAAACCTCTTGGCTTTTAAGGAGCCTGCTATTACATTATCTACATCGAGCCGGTATCCCTTTATATCTATTTTTTTTAGCTCTTTTTCTAGCACCCTCAGGTCAAGGCCCAGGTCCAACAGGGCCCCTACCATCATATTTCCGCTTATTCCTGAAAAACAATCAATATATAATGAATTTCCCATAATTCTTTCCTGAAATATTTAAATAATAACATTTTAAATAAAAATCAATTTTAATAAAACACCCTTGCTGTTAATATATTATTTTATGGATGCAAGAATAGAAAAGTTGCTGTTATATGTAAAAAAACTAGGTTCTGCCGTGGTAGCATATTCAGGAGGGTCCGACAGCAGTCTGCTAGCCCTGCTAACTTACAAGGCTTTGGGCAAAGATGCGGTCCTGGCCACAGTAGAAAGCCCTTTGACCACCGCTGAAGAGATCGAAGAATCCAAAGAGATTGCCAGGTCCATAGGAATCGAACAGTATATCTTATATTCAGACATACTTTCCTTGCCAGAGTTTAGGGAAAATCCTAAACATAGGTGCTATATCTGCAAAAAGGAGATGTTTTCCAGTATTTGCCGCCTTAAGAAAGAACTGGGGTTCTCTTCGGTGATCGAAGGCTCCAACGCGGATGACATATTAACCTTTAGGCCCGGCCTTGATACATTAAAAAAATTAGATATTAAAAGTCCTTTTTTAGAGGCTGGCCTAAATAAACAAATGATAAGGGCATATGCCAAAGCCCTGGGGCTTTCCAACCATGACCTTCCTTCATCTGCCTGCCTTGCCTCCAGGATACCCTATGGGCAGAAGATCACCTCAAAAAAACTTGCCAAAATCAAAGATGCAGAATATTTTTTAAAAAAACTTGGTTATAAGGTGGTAAGGGTCAGGTATCACTATCCTGTCGCAAGAATTGAGGTTAAAAAGGATAAAATAGAAAAAACCTTGGGGGACAGCAATGAAATAATAAGTTATTTCAAGAGATTAGGGTTTTCATATATAACAATCGATCTTGAAGGTTTTAGATCCGGAAGTTTAGATGAAGAGGTTTAATATTTTTAACCTGATATTCCTGGCCTTTGGAATATCTTCGATAGCCATAGATCCGCTTATCCCCTACATTTCTGAAACCCTGCAGATAGGCTATGACAAAATTGGAGTGGTGCTTTTAATAGGTTCTGTTTTTTCCCTTGTGTCCACCCTCCTTTCAGGTATCTTTTCCGACCATCTGGATATTAAAAAAGTCATATTAACCGGCCTGATACTTCTTTTTTTCGGTTTCCTTATTTTTGGCATCCATATAAACTTAATTATCTTTTTAATCGTGCTTATATTGCTAAGGTCCGGTTATGGCACTATTGATTCGTCAATACACGCATATATATCACATATACACAAAAAAGACCGCAGCTTCCTCTTTTTAAGGCTGGACCTTTTCTGGTTTTTGGGAGCAGTACTTGGTCCTCTGGCTATAGGAGGTGCCCTCATCTTGGGTATCGGCCCTCAATTTGTTTTTCTTTTGTTTACGGTTGTGTTTTTTGCGTTGATAATCTCTTTTTCTGTTTCCAGAAAAAAACTGAATGGGGCGGGGCCCAAAAGATTTGATAAGGTCTTTAATTTTTTTGAATTTGGAAGGGCTATCAAAAATTCAGTAGTGGTCCTTACAAGCCTTTTACTTTTTTTCATGATGGGGGCACAAATAGGGCTCTCAACATGGTTTACCGCTTATTTTACCGCTTTCGGTTTAGATATTTCCTATGGCTCCCTCATCCTTTCACTATATTGGGCTTTTTCTGCACTAGGCCTCTATTTTGGGATGAAGCTCCTGCCAAGGTCTAATGAGATCACCTTAATTATCATATCTTGTGCGGCGGGAACAATTTTTTTGGCAGCATCATCATTCCTGGAACCTACCTGGATCAAGGTGTTGTTCCTTATGGCCCAGGGCTTGTCTATTTCAGTTATCTTCGCTCTAAGTATTTCGGTGAGCGCACAAGAAAATAATAGGATGAAAGGCACCATAATGGGTTTAAATATTTCTTCTGCTCTTCTGGGAGGGGTGGTTTTTCAGCCTATACTGGGTTTTGTGGCAGAATATGCTGGAAGCCAATACACCATTTTTGCCATCTTGGCAGGCTCCATCCTGGGGACAGGCTGTGCAGCAGCCCTTTTTTACATACTTTTTAAAAAATACCGCATTAGGCTAAAAATGGGCAGAATCAAATAAGCTGGGGTATTAACACGCGCATGGGCAGCCAGCCGCCCATGCGCAATAAGGATTTTATTTTTCCATGGTCTTGGCCAGTATCATCTCTATCTCGCCACGGTTACTTTCGGGATCATAGTATGCATCGATTAATTTTTCGAATGGCAGGGAGTCAATTCTTTCATTCATAGTGTTAAGGACAAGAGAATTAATCTCTATGGCTTTTTCAACAGGCATCCTTTCAGGGTTTATGTCTATACCGAAATATTCTCTATAGCCTGCCATCTTCAGTACAAATAGCATGGCTTCTGCCTGCTGCCATTCTATAACCCCGGCATTTAGGTCCTGGTCGTAGTTACCCAGTGGCTGGCTGTTCCAATGGGTATTAAAAAGCCTTCCTTGCCTCAAGCATCTGGCTATAGCATAAGGAGTATCCTCAAAGCCCATCCTGATATGGCCGATTTCCGGCTGCATGCCCAGCAAGGGTATACCTTTAGAGAGCAGATCCAGGTTTGTCTTGTTTTTCATCCTTTCCTCGATATCCTTGCAGGCAATAAGGCCGTCGGCTGTGGTCCTGTATATATTATTTGGAGCTGGTTCATAAGGTTTGGGTTCAATGGCGCAAAGCACGCCCGGGACTTCATCCATTGCTTCTGCTACACTGCCCTCAAATCTATCCCACATATCGAAAAACATGGTCCCCAGTGAATAGGTGTATCCATCTATGCCCGGCCAGATCCCGGCATGATGGAGGTTTTTTTCTTTGGCAAACCTAAGGCAATCCACCAGTGTCTGCATAGCTTTTTTCCTGTATTTGTCTATAGGGTTTGAAAGTGATCCGAATTCATATTCTTTTGGATAAAATATTGCAGGATAAGCAGATTGGAGAACAATACCGGTCTCTTTTTCTAGCTGCTGGTAAAGATGCCAATTTTCCTCATTAACTTCTATAGGGTAATGGGCTTCAATCGCCTTTACTCCAAACTTTGCCATATCTGCTGCCATCTCAATGCGTTCAGGTATGGATTTGTCCGGCACATAGGCTTCATGAAACCTTCCTCCTCCTGGCGCAAAATACCAAATCCCAACCGACAGCTTCAGATCCAATGAAAAGCTTTCCATATGTTTTAGCAGTTCATCTTTTGAAAACCTTTTTTTCTGATAACTCGTGTCTGTTATGTGTTCACTCATTTTATAACTCCTTATCTTTTTGACCTTCTATTTTATTATACATTAATATTATAAATAATATATACTTATGTTATTCA
Organism: Actinomycetota bacterium; assembly: GCA_003563375.1. Lineage (GTDB taxonomy): Bacteria > Actinomycetota > Humimicrobiia > Humimicrobiales > Humimicrobiaceae > Halolacustris > Halolacustris secundus. Next base: position 3,679 of record PWSB01000237.1, read on the forward strand.
GATAGAAAGCTTTGGCCTGCTAAAAATGGAATGGCACTTAAAAAAGAAGGCAATGCCCAGGCTGTGCCCAGGCTTGCCTTTTGGTTGTTCTGGTCCTCTGAGAAAGCTACATCCCGCATGATCTTAGGAAATCTACACTTTTTTTGAGAAGTTGTTCATCCCCTACAATTTCAAGTGTAGAATTTTCAATACCCTGGTCCTTTAGTATCTCACAGACTCCCTTGATATCTATGACACCATCGCCCATGGCAATTGTAGAAAAACCAGCTCCGTATTGTTTTCCTCTTTTAGGGATCCAGTCTTCTCCCAGATCCTTCCAGTGAATGTGGTGTATCTTGTCTTTGAATTTTTTTGCTACTTCGACAGGGTCCGTGCCTCCCAGCCAGGTATTTCCGGTATCAAAATTTATACCCAGCGCAGGTGCGTCATCGAGAAGTTCGAATACTTTTGAAAGGCCTTCTACTGTATCCGTTATAGGGCCGTGGTTTTCAAGCAATATCCTTACCCCGTAGTCCTCCGCCATTTTCAGGGGCTCATAAAGTTTTTCAGCTATTATAAAGGTCTTCTGCTCAAAACTTAGATTCTTTCCCCATTCCGTGGCAGGTTCATTGTCTGTAGTGATGACATCCTTGACCCCTATTGCTGCCGCCATCCTTATGGCTTTCATCACTTCGGCGGTCCCGTAACGGCTGGGTTTAGAAGGATCCAGAAGGTTTGCATGAGCACAAACTGTGGATATGCACAGGCCGTGTTTTTCAAAAAGCCTTTTTACATCAAAAGGATTATCATCAAGGCTTACCGTGGGGCTGAAACCCGCGGTGCCCAGCATGCTTCCCCCTGAATTGGTGTCAGTGATATCGGCGCAGGTAAACCCCATGCCTTTTGCGGCCTCTAGCTGTTCTCCGACACCCTGGAACGGTTTGATCAAAAGAAATAATCCAATGTTCATATTTTTCTCCTTTTTTTAATAATATAGGCAATTCTATTATATTGAGAGATTTTTTCAAACAACAGAACTGTTTTCGCCTATTTTCCAGTGTTACTTATTTAAGCCAGCTTAAATAATCTTTCTCAGAAAATCTACACTGTAGGCTATTTTATCCTCCAGCCCTGAGCATTCAATTGAGACATCGCCATCCCAATTTGTCTCGTTTAAGAATTGCATACATTTTTTAATATTGTCTGCGTTTACGCCTTCTCCGATGGCCACTTCGCTGCATGCTATTCCTGTCTCTTCTCCCCGGAGCATAGCCGCCAATTCTTTGCTTACGTCTTTGATATGCACATGGGTTACATATTTTCTCATTGCTTTTAAGAATTCCAGAGGATCATTGCCCTGGATAAAGGTATTGCCGGTATCCATGTTAAACCTTAGATATTCTGATTCAAAATGTGAAAAAAGCTTGTGCATAAAATCCAGGTCCCCGGTATATGGCCCATGAGGTTCTACGTTTAAGATGATCTTAAAATCTTCGGCCCATTTCAAGCATTCTTCATAGTTACGTATGGTCTGTTTTAAAACCTCTTCTTTGGGCATATCATACACTTTACCGCTATCCGTACTGTCTACTTTTGGACAACCAAGGTCGCTGGCAAACCTTATGGACTGCTGCACATATTGCACACCAAAGACAGCTCCGTCAAAACCCATCATCGGATAAGAGCCATCGATCTGAGAGATCTTTAGATTGTTTGATTCACATATCCTCCTGATGGCGAGAGGATTTTCTTTTAAGGAAACCCCTGGCTCATAACCCATGGCCTGGATAAAATATTGCCCATCGATCACTCCGAATTCCACATGGTCCAGTTTGTGTTTTACAGCAGAATCGATTGCGGCCATAAAACCACCGCTTAAGGTCCGCCAGTTATCCGTGTGCATACCGAGACTTATCATTTTAGTCCTCCTTTTTAGAGATTTTGGCATTACATGCTGGAAAAAGATAATAATAAGTAAACAAAGGCTGTCTTTCTTGTAATTTTTTAGAATATATCATTTTTACCTACAGGTATCAATAATCTTTGAGAAAATAGGTCCCTTTTGGGAAAGTAAGGGGAGAAAATTATAGAAATAGAGACTCCCCTTATTTTACCTATTTCTTCAAGGCATCATCAAAAGCACCTGTAGCAGGGTTGATGTTTATATGCTTTACAAAATCACAAGCCTCTTTTGCCCCCCTCAACCTATCCATGCCGGAATCTTCCCACTCTACAGAAAGAGGGCCCTCATATTCAATTTCATTCAAATCACGTATTATTGAAGAAAAGTCCACTTCTCCTCTGCCTGGTGAACGGAAGTTCCATCCTCTTCTGGATTTGCCAAATTCCAGATGGGAGCCCAGTATCCCGTTTAGGCCGTCAAGGGTGACACTGGCATCCTTTATATGCACATGGTAAATCCTGTCCGGAAGCTCACGGATTACAAGATGCGGCTTTATGCCCTGCCAGAGAAGATGGCTTGGGTCAAAATTCATCCCCAGTGTTTTCCTATGGTCAAAGGCTTCTAGCAGCCTTACAAAGGTATAATAATCATAGGCTATCTCGGTGGGGTGTACTTCAAGGGCAAAGACAATGCCCCTCTGGTCCATTTCATCAAACAAAGGACTCCATCTTTCAACTATGGTGTCATATCCTTCCTTTATCATCTCCTCTGTAGTCTGGGGAAATGAATACCAATAATTCCAAATGGGTGAGCCGGTAAAACCGGTTATTATCTTGATCCCCAGCTTTTCAGCAGCTGTGATAGTATATTTGACTTCCTGTGTGGCCCATTCCCTCATCGCTTTGGGATCATCTGCAACAGAAGATGGAGCAAAACCATTATGCCTTTTGTCAAAAACATCCCCCACCAACTGGCCAGAGAGATGCACGCTTATAGCCCAGGCTCCAAGATTGTATTTTTCTAAGGTGTCTTTTATCTCTTTTACATAAGAATCATCTTCGGCTGCTTTTTTAGGGTCTATATGGTTTCCCCAGGTTGCAAGCTCTAAGCCTTCATAGCCAAATTCCGAAGAAACCTTGCACATTTCTTCAAACGAAAGGTCTGCCCACTGGCCGGTAAAGATTGTGATTGGTCTCATTTTTTACCCCTTAATATGTCTCAATGATAAATCTTATACTTATTTTAAAATCCTATAAAGATTCTATTATGCTTATTAAATAGTAATATCGTTCTCAGCTATTTGCAAGCACGCACAAGCTTTTCTTTTTTAGCTTTTATGCAAAGATTTCAGTTTTTTTTTGCTTTTTCTATTACCATTCTTGTATTTATCTCTAAGATCTCCTTGATCTCATCGGGGTTTAGGCCGGCTCCCTTGCCGACTACCTCCTGAAAGTTTCCTTGAAAAAGGTCATATGGCCCGTGTGCGTCTGTATTCAGTAAAAATCTTGCTCCAGCCTTCCTCCCCAGGACAACCGTCCTCCCGTTTCCAAGGCTGTGGCCCTTACGCGCTGTGACCTCTAAGAATATACCGTTTTTTGCGGCAGCCTCAGCCTCTTTTTCAGAGATTATCCCTGGATGGGCAAGTATGTCCACATGTTTGGAATTGACGGCTTCCCAGTTTGTGCCTTCTTCTACCCTTTCCACAACAGACTGGCCGTGGGCTATCACCAGCTTGGCTCCCCTCTCCTTAGCATAGCCCGCCATTTTGTCGATATCTTTTGCGGGGACATTGGATATTTCTACACCAGGGATAGCCGTAATATCCCAGTATTTCTCAGCAAGCTGGCAATCTTTTTTAATATTATCTACTAAAAAGTCAAGATTGGAGTAGCTTGCATGATCGGTTATTGCGATAGCCTTATATCCATAGGATACCGCAAACCTGGTTAGCTCAATAGGGCTGGCTATGCCGTCTGAAAAAAAGCTATGGGTATGAAAATCAAATATCATGTTTATGGCCTTTCCGGAACTTTAAAAAATCAGGTCTATTTTACCAAGTTAGAATTAATAAAACTATAATTTTGGACCAAGTTATAGTAAACTTTGTAAAGTCATGGATGAAAAAAATATAATAGAACTGTCCAATAAGATCAGGGAAACAGTCCTTCCCTATTTTGGAAAACCTGAAGCAAAAAAAATCTCAGGTAAATCCATAGGGGGAGACTCTACTTTTCTCGTAGACGATATTTCTGAACATTTTTTGTCAAACTACCTCAAAAATGAGGCTGGCAATATTGCTTATTATTCTGAAGACCGCGGATTGGTGAAGGTGGGCAACCCCAGGCACCTGCTTATAATAGATCCCATTGACGGAACAAGAGCTGCAGCCTGCGGCCTGGAATCCGGATGCATATCCATCGCTGTCTCCCCTTACGTAGAACAGCCCACAATGGCCAATATTGAAACTGCAGTTGTCCAAGAAATAAAATCTGGAAGGATTTATTTTGCCCAAAAGTCCAAAGGCGCCAAAATTATAGAAGGGGCAAGGTCTTTTGAGCCTAAACCTTCAGAAAATACTGAGATCGATTCGCTTTTCTGGTCTATTGGCCTCAGGGGCAGGCCCATAGTCCCCCTCATAAATGTAATGGAAGAGCTTATCGATATATCTAATTTCAATGGGACAGTTTTTGGCCTTGGGAGTGCTTCCTTTTCCTTGACCAGGGTAGCGGGAGGCCAACTTGATTCCTATATTGATATAGGGCATAGGCTGGTAACAGATTTCCCGGTACTTGAAAAACATTATCTGCAGGTCGGGCAAGGGAGCATTATAAATAATTATCCTTATGACATAGCTGCAGGCTACCTGATATTAAAAGAGGCCGGAGGCGTTGTTACTGACGCATATGGAAAGGACCTGCACGAACACCCGCTTATGGGTATTGGGAAAAAATACCAGCTTTCAATTATTGCCTCTTCAAATCCGTCTATCCATAGGATACTGGTGATGCTGATAGACAGGGGTTTTACCAGGCTTGAAGGCAATATGAAGAGTTAGCTTATATGGTACTGGAACATATAATCGAAAGAATCGGCTTCTCAGTCTGCCACCAGATATCAGATAGGAGCTTAGCCCTTGGAGAGACCGTCATCCCCCTATGCGCCCGCTGCCATGGCTTGTATATGGGGTTTTTTGTGGCTACAGCCCTTCTCTTTATATTATATAGGAAAAGGGAGGCGGCACTGCCTTCTGTGTGGGTCATAGTGATATTTTTAGTTTTCATCTCATCCACATTGTTAGATGGGTCCCTGTCTTATCTTGGTATAACGTCTACAAATAATAATATAAGGTTTGTAACCGGATTTTTGTGTATGGCCTCTATTGCGGCCATACTTTATCCCGTATTCATCTTTCAATATTTCAAAAGGACCCTAGGCCAGCGGATACTTTCAAAGGGAAGCCATTTCTTATTATTTATGGGCATCTTATCCGTGATTGTTATCCTGCACCTGGCAAGATTTGGATTCTTGAGCAGCACGATGTACTATCTAAGCGCTTTTTCATTGATTTTTACTTTCTTTTTTATAAACCTTACCGTCGTTCTGCTTCTTCCGCCTTTTTCTAAAAAAGCAAGCAGGCTTTTCTCAAGGTACCTTTTGCTTCCTTCCATCCTGGCCATTATGATGACCGGCTTTGAGCTATACATATTTTATCTGGTAAGGCTTGCCGCTGAAAGGGCTTTTTACTAGGCCGGTTAAAAAAAACCGTAACTTGAATAGATAAACAATGAGCTTATGGCCGAGATAATCGAACCAAGTATTACCTGCGGGATGGTATGCCTTTTTATCCTTACCCGGGCCCATCCTATAAAAGGGATCAAAACAAGCAGGAGCAGCATCCAGCCCCCGAATAATATAAAAAAAGTTATAGATACAACAGTAATCCAGCTGGTATGGAAGCTTATTTTCCAAAAATAGGTGATGGTGGTAAGTATTAACATGGTAACTATGCTTACTGCAAAAATGGACCTGAGGAAAACGGGAGCATCCAGTACATAGAGTATAAAAAATCCCATAACATAGCTTATTATGGTCACTACCAGGGGTTTGATCCTGTTTTCACGGTTTGGGAGATGAAGGTCATAGATCTTTTTTTTATGGTACAGCAAAAATATATACATGAACGGTATTATGCTTACAAATAATAAACAGAGCACTGCCCAGCCTATGGCCAAGCCAAGGTTGTCCACTACCTGCAGGCATATAATTATGAATACCGGTATGGATATGTAGGAACCATCAAAAATATAGGATACTGCTGTGGCAATCTTTTTCATTTTACTGACCCACATTATACATATAAACCAGACTATTTTAAACTAAATCCTCAAATATTTGTTGACACCCTGTAGAAAGGGTGGTAGGTTTTAAATCGATTTATCATTGCTTTTTGTGCTAATGGACAGTTTACCTGATTATATATATTTTGACCATGCAGCTACAACCCCTGTACTGCCTGATGTTGTCCAGGAGATGTCGACTTGTCTAAATAAATTTTATGGCAACCCTTCTGAACCTCACCTCCCCGGAAGAGAAGCAAATAAAATATTGCAGAACTCAAAACAGACTATCGGCAAAGCTATGAATTGCTCGCCGGAACAGATAATCTTTACAAGCGGGGCAACCGAGAGCAATAACCTGGCCATTTTCGGAGCGGCAGAGGCATACCAAAAAAAAGGAAACCATATCATAACCTCCAGCATAGAGCATCCTTCTGCAATAATGCCTCTAAGACGATTACAGAGAAAGGGCTTTGAGGTCACCTATATCCCGGTAGATGCCAACGGTATAATAGATCCAGAAGAGGTTAGAAGGGCAATAAGGCCAGAGACTGTTATGGCTTCCATTATGCATGCTAATAATATATTCGGAACCATTGAACCTATTGCTCAGATAGGGAATATCCTAAAAGAGAGGGGAATAGTGTTCCATAGCGATGCCGCACAAACCTTTTGCAATATAGACATAGATGCAGAAAAGCTAAATGTAGACCTTCTTTCAATCTCGGGCCACAAGTTTTACGGGCCAAAAGGCATAGGGGCCCTATATATTAGGAAAGGCACCAGAATAATGCCGCAGCTCTTCGGTGGAGGACAGCAGAGAGGGGTGCGGCCGGGTACAGAAAATATTCCTGCTGTCGCAGGCCTGGCAAAAGCCTGCCAGATAGGGCAGAGAAACCTTGTCGCAAACATTATTAAAGTCACGGTCCTCCGGGAATATCTTATAGAAAAGGCGCTCAATAGTATAGAGGATATAAGGCTTTGCGGCCACCCCGTAAAAAGGCTTCCCGGAAACTGCTGTTTTATCCTTAAAAATATCAGCGGTAAAGCAATGGTGGCCGAACTAGACAAGGCAAGCATCGCTGTCTCTGGAAGCTCTGCATGTGCAGCGTCTTCCATTAAACCTGCTTCAGCGATCACTTCACTGGGGATAAGCTGTGATGAAGCAGTGGGATCTGTAAGAATATCTTTGGGTTTTGAAAATACCTTAAAGGAAATAGATTACTTCCTCAAAGTTTTTCCCCCCATTGTTAACAAACTTCGGTCTGGCCTTTAGCATATTCCTGTTTTATTTCAATTTAATATGGTATTTTATTAACATAAATATTAGAAATGGAACGAAAGCATATTAAGATGTTTTAGGGCCGCAGTTATCAAGCTGCCTATTACCGGCAAAGTAAAGTAGGGGGAAAAATAACAACTTTAAGGCTATACGGTGGACAAATAAACCCCACTGTAGGGGATATAAAAGGCAATTTTAATTTAATTGCCCGTCATATCAAAAATGCAAAAGAGATGGAGGCAGATATTGCGATATTCCCTGAGCTGAGCCTTACCGGCTATCCCCCAGAGGACCTTCTATTAAAGCCTTCCTTTATTGAGGAAAACCAAAAATTTATTCATAAGCTTGCTGATTATACTGACAATATAATAGCTATTGTCGGTTTTGCATTCAAAGGAGAGGGGCTTTATAATTCTGCTGCAGTGCTGTGCAATAGAAAAATAATCCATGTTTGCCATAAACAGTTCCTTCCCAATTACTCGGTGTTTGATGAAGAAAGATATTTTCAGAAAGGAAGCAGCAATACTGTTCTAGAAATAGATGATGTAACGGTGGGGATCAATATTTGTGAGGACATATACTATTCTGCAGGTCCTGCAGCCGTACAGTCATTAGCAGGAGGGGCATCCCTGATTATAAATATTTCAGCCTCTCCTTATTATATTGGCAGGATACAGCAAAGGGAAAAACTTTTTTTTGCCAGGGCAGTAGATAACAGGACAAATATATTTTATCTTAACTTGGCCGGGGGCCAGGATGAACTAGTTTTTGACGGAAGCAGCATGGCAATAAATGAAAATGGTGATATCCTGGGCAGGGCAAAGCCTTTTTGCCAGGACAGACTGGTTCTAGACCTGGACCTTTCGGGGGTTAAGTTTGCACGGCTTGAAGACAATAAATATAAAAATCAGAGGCTTTCACACAAGGACAGCAAGGTTGATATTGTTAATACAGAATTCAGGGTTAAGGATAAAAAAAGGAAATTGGCAGACCGGGCGGATTATTACGAAAAAATGATTGCCTGTCCAGAAGAAGAAGCCTTCAACGCTCTGGTAGCCGGTACTAGGGATTATGTATTAAAAAATGGTTTCAGTAAAGCCGTTCTTGGATTAAGCGGAGGTATTGATTCCGCCCTTACTGCTGTAATAGCTTCTTTTGCGCTTGGAAATGAAAATGTAAACGCCTTGATTATGCCTTCAATTTATTCATCTGAGGACAGCATGGGGGATTCAGAAAAGCTATCTGCAAATTTGGGGATAAACCATATAATGGTTCCTATAACCGATATATATGAGATATACCTTGCCAGCCTCAATCATCTGCTTAAAACCAGCGAGATCAATATTACCAAGGAAAACATCCAGGCAAGGATAAGGGGCAATATACTTATGGCCATGGCCAATGAATTCCAATGGGTGGTCCTGGCTACGGGTAACAAGAGCGAGACCAGTGTGGGTTATACCACTCTCTATGGCGACATGGCGGGTGGTTTTTCTCCCATCAAGGATGTATACAAGACTATGGTCTATAAAATATGCAGGTTTTTAAATAAAAAATATGCTAACTTGATTCCTTACAATATTCTGGAAAGGCCGCCGTCTGCGGAACTTAAGCCCGACCAGAAAGACGAGGATAAGCTTCCCAGGTATGAGATATTGGATTTAATATTAAAATCCTATATAGAAGAGGAAAAAGATTATGCTTCAATTGTTAAAATGGGCATTGACCCCCAAGTTGTAAAAGAAGTAATAAATATGGTCGATTCTAGCGAATATAAAAGAAGGCAGGGAGCTCCAGGTATAAAAATAACTCCCCGTGCTTTCGGCAAGGACAGAAGGTATCCCATAACCAACGCTTTCAGGCTTGAGTGAAACCTGTTATTTTAAAAATGAACGTTATCATTTATTCAAATAATGCAAAACTTATACAGCACATAATCCGTTTGCTCTCTGGCCAGGGTTTTTTGGTAAAGAGCCAGCAACTTTATCAAGTTACAACTGATTTAAAAAAATCCAGACTGGTAGTAGTAGATATAACCAGCTTGAAAACCAGGTTAGCCCTGCCTGAGGCATTTTGTGAAAAAATAAATAGGCAAAATATACCAATATTGCTGGTTTTAAGCTACAGCCAGGCTTATTTTTTAAATACTGACCAACTGCAGTATAGTGATTTTATATTTTTGGAACATATTGACCATGAGCTCGGGCCCAGGATAAGAAGAATATTGCCAAACCAAGCTATTGGTTCTCCAAGAGAAGTGATAACTATTGGGGGCCTGTCACTAAATAAAGATAAATACGAGCTTAGCATAGAAAACGCTCCCATAGAGCTTACCTATAAAGAATACCAGCTACTAAAGCTTCTGGTTGAAAACAAGAATAAGGTTTTCTCCCGATCCAAACTTCTTTCGGTAATTTGGGAATATGATTACTTTGGCGGAAGCAGGACTGTGGATGTGCATATAAGGAGGCTTAGGGCTAAACTCCCGCCCCCATACAACCTAATGCTTAAAACGGTCAGGAATGTAGGCTATATGTTTTCTCCAGATTTAACTTAGTTTCAAACCTCCATTTAACTCACTTGCAATAATAGCCAGCTAAAATATTCCCGTTATCATCGAATTGAGGGGCTTGTATGGATACTATTTGGATTTTGATTGCAGCTTTCCTTGTATTTTTTATGCAGGCAGGTTTTGCTATGGTGGAAGCTGGTTTTCCCCGGCCAAAAAATACTGTAAACATATTAATGAAAAACGGTTAAGAATTTACATACATTTAACATAACAGTCATAATATATGTTGTATAATACCAAACATCATAAACTATGAGGAGAATAAAATGAAAAACAATGACCAGATGAAGGAATATGTTTTAAAAAAAGCAGTAGAAAATGATATTAAATTTATTAGATTGTGGTTCACCGATGTACAGGGCTTTTTAAAAAGCTTTGCCATAACCGTAGAGGAACTGGAAAATGCAATGTCTGAAGGAATGGGTTTTGATGGATCTTCTATTGAGGGTTTTTCGAGGATAGAGGAAAGCGATGTTATCGCCATGCCTGATCCCAGTACCTTCCAAATACTTCCATGGAGTCCCAAACAGCATGGGGTAGCCAGGATGTTCTGCGATATACTGGAACCAGACGGCAGCCATTTTGGGGGAGATCCCAGATGGGTCTTAAAAAGGACCCTGAAAAAGGCCAAAGAAATGGGATATACATTTTATGTCGGCCCGGAACTAGAGTTTTTCTATTTCAGATCAAATGAAGGTGCGCCTGAAATACTTGATAAAGGCGGTTATTTTGATCTCACTACCCTGGATGTAGCTAGTGGTTTAAGAAGAGATACAGTCCTTTACCTTGAAGCAATGGGCATAGGTGTTGAATATTCCCACCATGAGGTTGCTCCTTCACAGCATGAAATAGACTTAAGGTATACAGACGCACTCAGCATGGCAGACAACGCTATGACCTACAGGCTGATTGTAAAAGAGGTAGCTACAAGACATGGGGTCTATGCTACTTTTATGCCCAAACCCTTGTTCGGAGTAAATGGAAGCGGAATGCATACCCATCAATCCCTATTTAAAGATGACCGTAATATATTTTATAACCCTGATGATAAATATCAGCTGTCCAATGAGGGCAAGGCTTATATATCAGGGATGCTGGAACATTCAAAGGAAATAGTTGCCATAACCAACCAGTGGGTCAATTCTTACAAGAGGCTGGTACCAGGATATGAGGCACCTGTTTATATATCCTGGGCACGGAGGAACCGGTCCACTCTGGTTAGGGTGCCGATGTATAAACCTGGAAAAGAAAATTCTACAAGGATAGAGTTTAGATGCCCCGACCCTGCATGCAATCCCTATCTTGCTTTTAGTGTAATGCTTGCTGCAGGACTTAAGGGAATTAACGAAAGCTATCCTTTAAAAGATCCTATTGAAGAAAATATATTTGAAATGGATGAGAAAAAAAGGGAACAGGCAGGAATAGAGACATTGCCCAATAATCTTTTTGAGGCAGTCAAGATAATGGAAAAAAGCGAACTTGTCAAAGAGACCCTTGGAAACCATATATTTGAGAAATTCATTGAAAATAAAAAGATCGAGTGGGAAAGATACAGGACCCATATTTCCCTTTATGAACTAGAAAATTATTTTTCTGTCCTTTAAAGCGAAGGTGAAAATAAATTAAAGTACATCCAAAACGATACAGGTCATGGTGTCTTTGACCATACTAAAGTTCTGGATTTTTGATACTACAGTTTTTTTAAGTGACTCAAGATCACTTTCTTCTACAAAAACTATAATATCGTATGGTCCGGTCACCGTATGGGCCTGGTTCACCCCTTTGGTTTTCCTGATTTTGGCAAGTGCATCGTTTTGCATGCCAGGCTCGACCTTTATGAGCACATAAGCGTAAAACATCTTTCCTCCGTTTATCCGGTTTTTACGGAATATAGCATTTATTATCCCTTTTTTCTATACCTGTTTTTTAGCTATAAAGCTTGCTTGATTTATGGGTTGTCTGTTTATATAATCTAATAAAATATTTAGAAACACAATACAAAAGGATAAGTTAATGGCTCTTATTAATCTGAAGGACCTTCTTTTGCATGCTAAAGAGAACAAATATGCCGTTGGTTCTTTTAATGTCACCAACCTCGACCTAATCGACACTTTTATAGACGCATCTGTCGAAGAAAATTCTCCTATTATTATGCAGGTCGCTGAAGTCCATTTTAAATACCTGAAACTTGAAGAAATAGGACCCACGCTGACCAATGCTGCAAATAAGGTCAACATACCTATCTGTATACACCTTGATCACGGCCAGAGCCTCAAATCCGTGCTTAGAGCCATAAGGGCAGGTTTTACGTCTGTAATGTATGATGGGAGCAAATATCCCCTTGAAGAAAATATTGCCCGGACCAAAGAAGTTGTAAAGATAGCCCACAGCGTAGGGGTTAGCGTTGAAGGTGAGATCGGAGCCGTTGGAGGAGAGGCAGTTGGGGAAGAGGCAGCAACTGCACATGCAGCCCAAAAGGATCTCTTCACTAAAATAGATGAAGCTGTAAGATTCCAACAGGAGACTGGTGTTGATGCTATGGCAATAGCTATAGGCAATGTGCATGGTCTGTATAAAGGTGAACCCGAACTTGATTTTGACAGGTTAAAAAGCATCAGTGATGCAGCCGGCATCCCATTGGTCCTGCATGGTGGATCAGGGATATCTGATAATGATTTTAAAAAAGCTATCAGCCTGGGCATATGCAAGATCAATTTTTATACCGGAATAACCCAGAATGCAGTAAACAATGTAAGGCAGTATCTTGAAGCTAACCCAGGAGCAATAAGCTATCCTGATATGGCTAAAAAAGCCATGGATGCTGCAAAAGAAACTGTCAAAGAGGTCATGAGGGTATTTGGAAGCTCAAAGATGTGCGTTGCAGACAAATCATTATGCATCTCTTGTGACGAGGAAAGTTGTGAGGCTCTGGACCCAAGATTTCAACCAGAAGCAAAAACAGTCCTCTACTCAGAGCTAGTTGAAAAGATCTCCAAGGAAGTGTTGTCTCAACTGGGTAAAAAATAATCTCTAAATTCCATTTGAATTTAGGTTATAATTATTAACTGGTGAGGTCTGGGCTTCTCTGTAACATATCTTTCAGTGTGACCCCATCAAGTTTTTCGTAGATCTCAGTATTTACTTCTGCCCAAATCTCCCTGGTCACACATTCCTCTTTGCGCTGGCAAAATCCTGAGTCATCTATGCATTCAACCAATTTTATGGGCCCTTCGACAGCTTCTATGATTTCCCTCAAATTGATCTTTCCCGGAGGCCTGGCAAGCATGTACCCGCCATGGGCACCCCTGGTTGATTTAAGCAGCCCGGCTATTTTAAGAGGCATGATCAGCTGGGAGAGGTACTTAAGAGAGATTTCCTGTGCCTTACTTATGTCCTTTAAAAAAATAGGCCCTTCTTTATGTCTTTTTGCAAGCTCCAGCATAAGCCTGGTGCTGTATCTTCCTCTGGTTGATAGTCTCATTTTTTATATTATTACTATTTTAATGGAAAAAGTATTATATTATAAATAAGGGCAATTGACAAATAAATAGCTATAAATTAATATACACTATAAAATCTATAGTATTAATAGTGAATTACAATTATGAAAGCATTAGCCAAAACGGAAAAAATATTATTATATGACCGTTCAGACCCTTTAGAGCTGGATTGTGGTGCTGAGCTGCCCAATGTGGAAGTTGCCTTTGAGACCTACGGCAAGCTTAACAGCAGGGCAACTAATGCTATTCTCATCTTTCATGCTCTTTCAGGAGATGCCCATGCAGCTTTTTACCATACAAAGGATGATAAAAAACCAGGCTGGGGGGATTTTATGATCGGCCAGGGGAAACCCTTCGATACCGAGAAATATTTTATAATTTGCGCCAATGTGCTTGGCGGCTGCAAAGGCAGCACTGGCCCGTCTTCAACCAATCCTGATACCGGCAAACCTTACGGCACGTCATTTCCTCCAATAACTATTTCTGATATGTTAAAGCCCCAAAAAAAATTAATAGAGTATTTGGGAATCAAGAGACTATTGTGCACCGCAGGGGGTTCGATGGGAGGGATGCAGGCCCTGCAATGGGCTGTAAATTATCCTTCAAGTCTAGAGGGTGCCATAATCATAGCCACCTCCCCCACCCATACTGCCCAGGCTATAGCTTTTAACAGCGTAGGAAGGTATGCAATACTATCAGACCCCAATTGGAAAACTGGGGATTATTACCATAATGGATCAAGGCCACTTATTGGCCTAAAGACTGCAAGGATGATAGGACATATTACTTATCTTGGCCAGTTATCTATGGAAGAAAAGTTTGGAAGGAAAATACAGGAAGGAAAAGGCTGCAGCAAAATCGATTTTTCCAAGGAATTTGAAGTGGAAAGCTATTTACAATACCAGGGAGATTCTTTTGTTAAAAGATTTGACCCTAATTCCTATCTCTATATTACAAAAGCCATTGATGCCTTTGATATTTACAATGGCAAAAAAAACCTTGCCCAGGCATTAAAGAATGTTCAGGCCAAAACAATGGTGATCTCTTTTACTTCTGATTGGCTGTATCCAAAGGAAGAATCCTTAAAAATAGTAAAGGCCCTAAAGATAAATAGCATAGACACTGCTTACTGTAATATAGACTCGCCTTACGGCCATGATTCCTTCCTTGTCGATTTGCCTAAATTCAAGGATGCGGTAAAGGGTTTCCTAAAAGCCTTGGGGGATAGATGACACATCCTATTTTCTTAGAATGGATAGAAAATAATTCAAAGGTCTTGGTTCTTGGCTGCGGCTCGGGTGAAATACAGCAAGAGCTTATCTCACATAGAAAGGCAAGTTGTTTTGGGCTGGACATCTCTGAAACAAAAGTACTGGCATCCATCTCAAAAGGCTTATCAGTTATCCAGGGTGACATAAATAAGGATTTGGATGATTACCCCCCCGCTTTTTTTGATTATGTCCTGGCTGATGATATCCTCCAGCTGACCCATGAACCAAAAAAAGTAATAAGGGATATTTTGACCATTGGGAAAAAGGCAATAGTAAGTTTTCCCAATTTTGCATATATAAAGATACGATTATCCATACTGTTTACTGGAAAGATGCCAAAGACTGAAATATTGCCTTATGACTGGTATGAGACCCCTAATATTCATCTTTTTACAGTAAAAGACTTTCTTCAATTCTGCAGGGATGAAAAAATCCATGTTTTAGATTATATTTATACGGTCAGCCAAGGAAAAAGGACAGTAAATTTTGCACCTAATCTGACTTCAGAATTTGCATACTTCCTTTTGGAAAAATAATCATGCCCAGCCTTTAGGGGTGCTTATCCTAAAGCTTTTTTTAGCCAATAATTCAAATAAATCATGCATTTTATCTTTGTTAAAATAAAAAAGATGGCTGCTGCATCCACAGTCTGAGGAACCGAACCCAGGACAACCATGAAATCTTTGAGCCACTAGCTTGGCTGTTGGGCATTCAATTTTTATTGTAGATTCTTTATATAAGATATAATCCAGTCTGATACTGCCGCTGTTGAGCAAATAATCTATATGCCAGTATAATTTTTTCTTATCAGCCAAATGCCTTGTTAGCCTGCTCTTTAAACCTTTCATCGCCGAACCGATATAAGCATACCCTCCTGGATCAAATTGTATTAGTCGCAGTTTTCCAATAACGGTTGAGAATTTTTCCGTACAGGATAGAACCAGGCAGTAAGTGCCCTTCATTTCTTGAGGATCCTGGTAAGGGTCACTAATGTTTTCATGCATGCGGTTTTGCCTGTCTTAGCATAATTTATAATGGGTATTATCTTATCATTGTTTAAAGAAATATAGTGCAGACTGCATATCCATTTACCCTCAATGAATTCCAGTGACATTTTTTTAAGATTAGGAGTGATTTCCATTATAGAAGATAATACTTGGGTCAGGTTAGGCACCCATATAAGATCTTTTTTTTCTAGTTCAAAACTTGAATCAAAATTGGGCACCCAGACCCTGCATTTCTCTTCTTTGCCCCAGCCTGAGATCTTTTCTAAAAAAACAAAAAGATCCTGTGAGAGAGCCAGAAAACGGTCGCCGGCATTCCACTTGCATAAAACCTGTATTTCTTTATTTTTGCAAAGGTTGATATATTTTTGAGAGATCTCCATTATTTTCCTTCAGCTGCTTTTTTTAATAGGAGGGATGCCTTATAAGAAGAACGGACAAATGCCCCGCTTATCACATTTTTTATTCCCGCCATTTCTGCTAACTCTCTCAATTCTTCATATTCTTCGTTTGAATAATATTTTGTTACATTAATATTATTTCTGGTAGGGCTAAGATATTGGCCTATAGTCACCATATCACAGTCAACCTCGTGGAGATCTTTTAGGAGTAAGCCAACCTCGTCCATGGTCTCCCCAAGGCCTACCATAAAACCCGATTTGGTATAAAGTCCTTTTTTGATTTTTTTAGCTTCTTTCAATATTTCGAGGGAAGCCCTGTAGTCTGCTCCCGGCCTTATTTTGCTATAATTCCTCTCTATAGTCTCAATATTATGGTTTAAAACAGAGATAGGTTGAGAGACTATCGTCCTTAAGCTTTCTTTGTTTCCTCCAAAATCTGGTATCAGGCATTCGATCAGGCAGCCTGGTATCCTTTTTTTTATCTCTTTTACGGTTAGAGAAAAATGTTGTGCGCCACCATCTGCTATATCATCCCTTGTGACTGAAGTAAGGACCACATATCTTAAACCCATTTTGCTTGCTGTAATACCAATATTTACAGGCTCATTTTCGTCCAAAGGTAAGGTTTTTTTGGAATCGATACTGCAAAAGGCACAATTTCTTGAACACCTATCCCCCATAAGGAGAAAAGTGGCGCTCCTTTTGCTAAAACACTCAAAGATATTAGGGCAATTTGCGCTCTGGCAAACAGTATGCAGGTTTGATTCCTCTATCAGGCTTTTTACTTCCTTGATAACATTATTGTCCAGGCTTAATCTTTTTTTAAGCCAATCAGGTCTGTGGTCCGACAATTTTACCGATAATCCTATCCAGGTCCTTTATGGTGCCAAAACCGACCTCTATCCTGCCTTTTTTCTTATTTATCTTTATTTTTACTGGTGCATCCAGGTAGGAAGAAAGCCTGTTTGAAAGTTCTGGAAGTTTTGAAGGCTGGATAACCCTATTATCATTATCCTGGGTACCCTTATTTTTTTGTGCATCTACAAGCTTTTCCACATCTCTGACGCTTAGGCTCTTTTTGGTGATGGTCTCCGCGAGCCTCAGCTGGTCTTTTTTGTCTTCTAGTGCAATAAGGCACCTGGCATGGCCAGCGCTCATTTTTTGCTCATCCACTAGCTTTTGGACTTCTACGGGGAGAGACAGAAGCCTTATAAAATTAGTTATGGTTGCCCTGCTTTTTCCTACCTTCTGTGAAAGCTGGTCATGGGTGATGTCAAACTCATCTATAAGCTGCTTGAAAGTAAAAGCCAATTCTATGGGGCTTAAATCATCGCGGTGAATATTTTCAATCAAGGCCATCTCAACCGATGCAGTATCGTCTACATCTTTTGCGATCATGCATGGAATATTATCCATCCCTGCCAGCTTGGAGGCCCTATATCTTCTCTCCCCTGCAATGATCTCATATTTTTCTTCATAGCCATCAAGGCTTCTGACCAATATAGGCTGCATCACCCCGAATTCTTTTATGGAATCAGAAAGTTCAGCCAAAGAATCATCCTTAAAACTTTGTCTTGGCTGGTTTTTATTAGGGACTATATTAGATAAAGGAATTTCTATTACCCTGAACCTATCAGTGTTTTGTTTTTGTTTAGAGCTTGGAATCAGTGCCTCAAGTCCCCTGCCTAATCCTCTTCTTGCCATTTTCAATCACTTCCTTTGTCAAATTTTTATATGCCTGTGCTCCCTTGCATCCAGAGTCATAGATCATAATTGGCTGCCCATAGCTTGGTGCTTCGCTTAATCTAACATTTCTTGGAATAATTGTTTCGAAGACTTTTTCCTTAAAATATTTCTTGACTTCATCCAACACCTGTTCGGCAAGCTTTATCCTGGCATCGTACATGGTCATCACTGCGCCCGTGATCTTCAGATCTTCATTTAGGTTGCCTTTTACCAGGTTAATAGTATTTATCAGCTGTCCCAGACCCTCCAGGGCATAATATTCACACTGGATAGGTATTAAAACCTCCTTTGAGGCAGTCAAAGCATTTATAGTCAAAAGGCCTAAAGCAGGAGGACAGTCTATAATTACGAAGTTGAACCTATCTTTTACTTTATCTAAACCTTTTTTTAGCTTGTATTCCCTTTTCATTCCAGAGACCATCTCCACCTCAGCACCTGCTAGCTCTATGGAGGAAGGAAGTAGTTTTAGATTCTCATATTCGGTATCTAGGATTAAATTAGAAGGATCTTCATCTTCAATAAGTATTTCATAAACGGACCCTGTTATTTTTTCTGTTTTTACTCCTATGCCACTGGTAGAATTGCTTTGAGGGTCCAGATCTATCAACAGGGTTTTATAGCCTTCAGCTGCAAGATACGCCGCTAAATTGACCGCAGTGGTGCTTTTGCCAACTCCTCCTTTTTGGTTAGCAATGGCTATGATTCTGCATTCTTGTTCATTGCCCGGATCATTTCTGATAATTTTTTTCCTCCCAAACAGCTTTTTAAGCAGTTGCATAAACATACAATTATTCAAATGGGTTTGCCGGGTTCCCTTTTGATCTTAGCAAATTTTCGAGGGTATCCTGGTGAGGTAAGAAATTTTTTCCTTATCTCTAGAAAAACCCTGAACTCGGTAAAATCCGGTATGTTTGCTTCATGCAAACCTACAATTTCTCCTCCCAGCAGTTTAATAAAATCTTTATTCTTATCTATTTCCTCAAAAACCCTAAGGCTTTTATAAAATATTATTTTACCATTTATTTTAGAAAATGGAATTACTAATTCCAGCAATATGCTAAAATCAGTGACGGCTCTTGCCAATACAATGTCATAGGCCTCCCTGTGTTTTTTATCTTTTGCCAGCTGTTCTGCCCGGCCTCTAAGGGCTACAACATTTTCCAAGCAAAGGGTGTCTATTGCTCTATTTAAGAAATCTATTTTTTTTGATGATTTATCCATAAGGCAGACCTTCTTATCCGGAAGGAACAAGGAAAGGAGAAGGCCTGGAAGTCCTCCCCCGCTGCCTATGTCTATGAGCCGGTAACTGCCTAAAAAGAACCTTTCTTTGTGGGCCAATATCGATAATGAATCCAAAAAATGCCTTAAAAATATTTGATCCTTTTCCTTGGTCCCTATTAAATTGGTTCTTTTATTGGCTTCAAACAATATGTCCAAGTATAACAATGTTTTTAAAACCGCCTTGGGTGGCGGTTTTATCTCCATTTCATTTAAAAAATTATTGATCTTTTTTCTGTAATCCAATGCTTACTTCCTTCTTAGGTTAAGCAATAAAATGGATATATCCGAAGGAGATACACCTGCTATCCTGGAAGCCTGCCCAAGGGTGTTTGGCCTTTTTCTCGACAATTTTTCTTGAGCCCCATAGGTCAACCCCTTAAATCTAAAATAATCTATATTGGAGGGAATGGCAAATTTTTCAAGCTTTTTAGTTTTTTTTATTTCCTCAAACTGGCGGTTAATATACCCTTCATATTTTATGATTATCTCTGCTTGTTTCCATACCCCGTCGCCATAACCATTGCTGGCATGATCCAGCCAGTATTTGATATCCCCTATGTTAACCTGTGGCCTTTTAAAGAGGTCGTATAGCCTGATGGGTTCTTTTAGCTTAAGGTTTGGTCTGTATCTATTTGCTTTTTGGGGTTTAATCGTTATATTTTTTAGAAGTTTTATCAGGGAATCTATAGCCTGCTGCTTCTTTAATGTCTTCTGATGGGCTTCTTTTTCAAGAAAGCCTGCTTCAAACCCCAGGGTTGCTAGCCTGAGGTCTGCATTATCAGATCTCAAAAACAACCTATACTCTGCCCTTGAGGTATACATCCTGTAGGGCTCACTGAGGTCTTTTGTGATAAGATCATCTATTAAGACTCCTATATAGCTTGTATCCCTTGTCAATATCAGGGGTTTTTTGCCCAAGATTTTCAAGGATGCATTAGCTCCGGCTACAAAACCCTGCACAGCGGCTTCTTCATATCCCGAGGTTCCATTGATCTGGCCAGCAAAATAAAGATTCTCTATCAGCTTGGATTCCAGGGTATAGTTTAACTGGCAGGGTATTAGGTAGTCATATTCTACTGCATAGCCCGGCCTTATGATGCTTGCTTTCTCCAGTCCTTCTACTGTATTTACTATTTTTTCCTGCAGGTAGAAAGGCATGCTGGTGGTAAGTCCCTGTAGGTACATCTCGTTTGTGTGAACCCCTTCAGGTTCAATAAATACAGGATGTTTATGTTTTTGGGGAAAATTTAGGACTTTTCTGTCAATTGAGGGGCAATGCCTTGGCCCATGGGTATTAATTATGCCTGATCTTATAGGAGAATACTTTATATTTTGGGCTATTAAATCATGTGTTTTACTATTGGTATATGTTAGAAAGCTTGGAATATTTGCTCTTTCTCCCCTTTTGGGACAAGCCCAAAAAGAAAAACTACCAGCTTCCTCATCACCTGAGCTGATAATAGTCTTTGAAAAATCTATGCTTCTTTTATCCACTCTGGGCGGTGTGGCGGTTTGAAACCTGTCCATCTCAAAACCAAGGCTGGTGAGGCTTTTGGTCAGGTTCATGGCAGGGTTCTCTCCCATTCTTCCTGCATAATAGTCCTTATCCCCTATTATTATCCTTCCCCTCAAAAAGGTCCCGCTAGTGATTATCACAGCTTTAGCCAAAAATTGCATTCCGTCTTCGGTTAGTACTCCTTTTACCTTTATACCGTCGACTAAAAGCTTAGCAACCGTTCCCTGTTTTAATAAAATGTTATCTGTAGTTTCTAAAAGATGCTTCATCAAGGTCTCATATTCTTTTTTATCTATCTGGGTTCTCAAAGCCTGGACTGCCGGCCCTTTTTTTTGATTTAATAATTTGAACTGTATACCTGCTAGGTCAGCAATTTTGCCCATCTGCCCCCCCATTGCATCCAATTCTTTTATAAGCTGGCTTTTGCCCATCCCTCCTATTGCGGGATTGCAGGGCATAAGGGCTACTTTGTCTAGATTTATGGTAAGAAGAAGAGTATTTAATTTTAATCGGGCACAAGCAAAGGCTGCTTCACATCCTGCATGGCCTGCTCCTATAACTATTACATCATACATGGTCATTTTTTCCTATGTTTCACGTGAAACATCTTCAAATAACACAAAAGAGATAAAAAATCAGAAGGGCTCACACCCTGTAACCGGCGGGCCTGCCTCAAAGAATCCGGTTTACTTTCTTCAAGGGCGAGAATAGCCTCGTTAGAAATATTTTTTATATTTTTATAATTGATTTTTTGTGGTATTTCAAAATCTAAGCTGTTCTTTATCTTCTCGATTTCTTTTACCTGTCTTTCTATATATTCTCTATATTTTAAGTTAATGTATACGCTATCTATGTCTTTGGTGCATAATTTATATTTACCCTTCAAAATATCCTTGTATTTATTGTAAAAAGACTCTTTGGTTGGTTGTCCGAAATTATTGTTTTCTAATATTTCCTTCCCAGCAAGATGGATTTTTTCATATTTTTCCTCTATTATCTGCGCTTTTTCATTAAAGCCTATTATTTTTAAGAATTTTAGCATCCTATAATCGGCGTTATCATGCCTGTGGTAGAGCCTAAATTCATTTCTAGAAGTGAGCATTCGATATGGTTCAGTTATTTTTCTGCTAACTAGATCATCGATCAGTACCCCTATATAACCATCTTCCCTGTTGATCTGGATCCCATTTTTATCCTGGGACATCCTCCCTGCATTGATGCCTGCAATTATACCCTGGGCAGCGGCTTCTTCATATCCTGTGGTTCCATTTATCTGCCCAGCAAAAAACAGGCCTTTGAGTTTTTTACATTCAAGTCTGTTGTTTATCTGGAATGGCAGGATATAATCATATTCTACCCCATATCCCGGCCTGGTAATAACCGCCTTTTTTAGTCCTTTTATTTTTTTTAACATGCCCGCCTGGATTTCTTCACTGAGAGTTGTCATCAACCCATGTATATACATTTCAGATGTCCTCCTGCCTTCAGGCTGGATAAACAAGAGATGGCTTTTTTTATCAGGATATCTGGTTACCTTTTCTTCGATGGATGGGCAGTATTTAGGGCCTTCTGACTCTAACTTGGCAAAAAAAGAGCCATTCAGGTTTTTTTTGATATAATCTATACCATCTTCTCCAATATGAGTCATATGATTGTTGAATTGGCTCCTGCCGTCATATTTATCCTCAAAAGAAAACATTTCAGGATGATCGTCATAATATTGGAGTTTTAATCCTCTAAAATCTATTGCCTTGGAATCCACCCTGGGAGGTGTGTTTGTATTTAATCGTCCAAACCTGATGCCCAATTTCTCAAGATTCCTGGATAATTTATTAGAAGGAACCTCCCCTTGCCTTCCTGCCTCAATTTTATTTGCCCCCCAAAAAACCTTGCCCCTCAAAAAGGTGCCGGTGCATAAGATTACACATTTTGCAAAATATTTGTAGCAGTCACTGGTTTCTAAAAAATATAACCCCTTATCCTTCCCTATATTTACCACCATTGCCTGCCTTAGGGTTAAATTCTCTTGATTTTCAACAATTTTCTTCATAGCCAGAAAATACTCTCTCTTGTCTATTCCCGCCCTAAGCGTTCTCACCGCTGGACCTCTTGATGTGTTTAACATCCTCATATGAAGGAAGGTCCTATCGGTATTTTTGGCCATCTCGCCGCCCAATGCATCGATCTCTCTAACCATCTGCCCTCTTCCCGGGCCTCCAATAGAACTATTGCAGGGCATGGCGGCAATAGAATCCATATTTATGGAAAGAAGCAGTGTATTTGCTTTTAGGCGGGCAGCGGCTAATGCTGCTTCACATCCAGCATGTCCTGCCCCTATCACTATTACCTCATACATTTACAATCACCAGATGTTTCACGTGAAACATTTCGCCAATTTTTCTTATAATATTATTTTTTGTCATTATTTTCCTATACAAAACCTGGAAAAAATATTTTCGAGTACCTCTTCCCTTGCTGTGTCCCCGGTTATTTCACCTAAAAGTCCTGAAGCAATTTTAAGGTCTGCTGACGCGAACTCTTCTGACAGTTTATTTGCCATAGCTGTTTCGGCATCTTGCAACACCTCCCTTACATCCTGCATTATTTTTTTATGCCTCTGGTTTATAATTATTTTATCTTCCAGGTTTAATTCTCCGTTTCCCAGTACTTTCTTTTTTATTGAATGTTCCAAATCTTCTATTCCGGTCTTTTTCAATGCAGACACCCTTATCGTTTGCTCGGGCCCAAAAGGCAGTCCCAGCTTTTTAATATCCTCTTTTTGACCTAGATCCACCTTATTTATAACCAAGATAGAGTTTTTGTTTTCTATTTTCCCAATTATATTAAAATCTCGGCCATCAAGTTTCCTGCTTCCATCTACCACCATTAATACAATATCTGCTTCATCTATGTGGCCTAGGCTTCTTTCCACGCCAATCTTCTCAACGCTGGAGGCGGTTTTTCTAATTCCCGCAGTATCAATGATTATCAGAGGTATCCCGCCTACATATATAATTTCTTCAACCGCATCCCTTGTAGTTCCCGGAATAGAGGTCACTATGGCTTTATCTTTTTTAACCAAAAGGTTTAGAAGGCTGGATTTTCCGACATTAGGTTTGCCGACTATGGCAACCTTGACCCCATTTTTTATTATTTCACCCTTTGATTCATCTTTTATAAGCTGCTCAACCCTTTCTAAGAGCACTCCGGTCTTTTTTCTCAACTCCTCATAAGGTGTAGTCTCTAGATCTTCTTCTATAAAATCTATACTGGCTTCCAGCTGGACCAATATCTCTACTATCCCATCCCTTATGCTGGCTATCTCTTTTTTTATATTCCCTTTTATATTATTTGCGGCTATTTTAAGACTCTCTTCTGTTTTTGAGTTTATTAAGTCGATTACCGCTTCAGCTTGTGATAGGTCTATTCTTCCATTTAAAAAAGCGCGCTTTGTAAATTCTCCTGGTTCAGCCAGCCTGGCCCCCCTATCCATGCATAGGCTTAATACCTTGGTGGTAGGGGTTATCCCTCCGTGGGTGTTTATCTCTACTACATCCTCCCTGGTATATGAATAGGGATTTCTCATCAACCCCACGATAACCTCATCCACGACCTCTCCCCTTCCATCTATGATCTCGCCATATAAAAGAGAATATGATTTTAATTCATTTATTGTTTTTCCATTTTTTGAGCGGAAAATGCTGTCTGCCACCCTTATGGCTTCTTTTCCGCTTATTTTTACTATACCTATAGCCGCTTCACCTGGTTTGGTGCCTATTGCAGCGATAGTGTCTTCTTCTATATAAAACATATTATTAATCTTTTTTTTATTCATTTTGCCATCCAAAACATAAAAATATTAATCTAATTATTAAAAAAAGACAATTTTAGCACAAAGTACTACTGCCTATATTATAACAAAACAATAAGGATGATTTCTAAAGGATAATGCAATACAGCGTGTGGTTTGATTAAAATTTATATCCTGAGAGCCTTAAGGGTTATGGGCTTTGTCCCTTAATTGTTTTCCTGGACCGGATATATGATTATCCTTCTGAATGGCTCTTCATTTTTGCTTTTAGTCCGAATTTTGGCAAAACCAGAAAGAGTATCGTGGATGATCTTTCTGTCAAATGCAGACATCGGCTGCATTTTTATTTTTCTGCCTTCTTTAATTGCTTTTTTTGCTAGCTTTATGGCTGTCTTCTTTATCTTTTCAGCCTTTTTTTGCCTGTAGTCCTTGATATCTATTAAAATATTTTTATTTACCAACTTTTTCTTCGCTGATATAAGGTTTATTAGATATTCAATAGCTTCAATATTTTTTCCATTTTTTCCAATAGCCATGCTTAAATCATCCCCATATACAGCAAATTTTAAATTGTTTTCATCCACCTCTACCCTTAAATCTTCACCGATGCAAATGGCTTCCAGGGTGTTTTTTATCAAATCGACTATTCTATCCAGGCCAGAGCATTTCTGCTCGACTTGCTCCCCTTTTATCTTTTTGTTTTCAATCAGGGAACCGCTCTTTTGTTCCTCTTCTAAGGATTTTACAAATGAATCCAAGGCATCATCCATTTTTTTATCTTTCATCTATAAACACCTCACAATCAATATTATTTCTTTCTTCTTTTTTTTCTTTTTTTTCCTGAGATAACTTTTTTTTCATCAGAAGTCAATTGTTTTTCTGTTTGCTTCTGTTCCGGTTCCTTTTTTTCTTCTGTCTCTTTTCCTTCTGTCCGCTTGACCCATTTATTTACAAGGCCTTGCTGCCCAATGGACCAAATATTGGTAGTAACCCAGTATATAAGTATCCCTGAAGGAAGATTGATCGATATAAAACCAAATACTACAGGCATAGCATAAGATATTACAGATTGCTTTGGGTCTGTAGTAGTCATCTTTGTAGTCAAAAACATGGTAGCCACCATCAATATCACCAGGATATAATATTGGTCCGGCTGGTTCAGGTTAAGCCATAAAAAATTATAATTCGGGTTAGGTACATTATTTAACATAAAGGGTCCCAGCACATTTCTCACAATATCAGAAGGTTCCCTCAATGCCTGGAACAAGGCAAAAAATATGGGCATCTGCAAAAGAAGGGGGAGGCACCCCGCCAGGGGATTGACATTGTTCTGCCTGTAAAACTCCATAGTCTTTTCCTGGACCTTTTGTTTATCGTCCTTGTATTTTTTCTGGATTTCCTTGAGTTTGGGCTGCATCTTCTGCATCTTGGCCATTGATTTTGTCTGGCTTATAGTAAGGGGGGTAAGGACCACCCTTACGATCAGAGTCAATAGTATTATGACTAAACCATAGCTGGGTACTACATTCTGATACAAAAATATGACTATTTGTTCAATAACAGTCTGAACAGGTCTTAACAATTCCAATATTTGAGCCAAACCAACAAACCTCCCTTATCTTTACTTAACAGGATCATAGCCGCCTTTGTTAAATGGATTACATCTTAAAATCCTATATATTGCTTTAATACTTCCTTTTAGTACGCCATATTTATTCAAAGCATCTATGGCATACTGGGAGCAGGTCGGTAAAAACCTGCAGCTGCTGGGCAATACAGGCGAAATAATTTTTTTATATAATTTTAATAAATATATAAATACTTTACTCATGATTGATTTAAAAAGACCGGTTAATCAAAAGCAGAGAGTAGCGAGTTTTCAATCACTTGTTTTAGCTGGTGATAGCCAGCACCTGCGGATGCTTTCCTGACCACTATTAGCAGGTCCAAGCCTTTATCGTTGATTTCGATCTTCCTTAAAACTTCCTTGATAATCCTTTTAATCCTATTGCGGGTCACAGCATTTCCCACATTCTTTCCTACGCTTATACCCACCCTCATCATCCCAAGGTCGTTTTCCTGGATGTAAAACTTTGCAAACTTGCTGCTGGCGGTCCTGCCTTCTGAATAAATCCTATTGAACTCGCTCTTTCTCTTCAGGGTCTCGAGCTGCATCAAGCACTTAATTTCTTTCTGCCTTTTTTTCTTCTATTTGATATAATCCTTCTTCCGGCCTTTGTTTTCATCCTGGCCCTAAAGCCATGATTCTTTTTTCTCTTCCTTTCATTGGGCTGGTACGTTCTTTTCATCTTTATCCTTCAAATCATTAAAATTTTAATTAAGGTTTAAATTATACATACTAATTCTACTAATATCAAGATATGTGCAGTGCATCCGAGAGATATTTTATTCAAACACTTGTTCACTATTATTAGTTTTTGAAAAGTATTTTAAACAACCCTGAACAGTATAGTGGAGTTTTCCCAAAATACAATCTTTTTCTCTGCGGGTTTTCAACAGCTGTGGAAAATATTGTTGATAAATTAGAAAAGTGCCACTGTGTAGGCATTCAAATACCTTTTAATTATTAACTTTTTAAAGAATAGATATCACGTTTTCCGCATATTATCGTTTAGCGTATTGATTTTTTATTTGTTGATAACTTGCATTGTGAAAAGATAGTGAAAAGATCCATTGATATTAAAATGGTTAATTATTATAATTTTTCTATTATTATCGATAGACTTCATGTTTTATGTTGGAAAACCAGGCCGGTCCAAATAAAAAATCGAATGTAAAAATCCCGGTAAGGATCGCCGTCTATGATAACCTGAAGAGCATACCCCGGGTAGTAGAGATGGACTTTGATAATGTATCAGCCTTTATAGATGAATCCTCTCAAAGGACCTATACCCTTTCTCACCAGGCCGGAGGCCAGATCCCATATACCATAATAAGGGAGATAATTGAAAATCTTATACATGCAGAATTTTGTGAGATTATCATCACCGTCCTGGACGGGGGAAACCATATCATCATCTCAGACCAGGGGCCCGGTATAGAAAATAAAGACAAGGCTTTCCTGCCCGGGTTTACCTCAGCCACCAGAAAGATGAAGGAATATATAAGGGGGGTTGGGTCAGGCCTGCCTATCGTAAAGGAGACCATAACTTTTTCAGGAGGGTCGATAGATATAACTGATAATATAAAGAGGGGGACAGTGGTCTCTTTGAAAATAGATTCACCAAAGGAAGGCCAAAAAAAAGAACCTGTACCTTCAGATGAGACAAAAAAGAAACCGGAAACAGATTTCGGTGATCTGAAACTAACCATTAGGCAGAAAAAATTGCTCTCCCTTATTTTGGAAATGGAGGAAGCAGGGCCTTCAAAGATTTCAAATGAACTAAACTTCAGCCTTTCTACTTCTTATAGGGAACTGATATTTTTAGAGAATAAAAAGCTGGTTGCCTCAAGCAGCTCGGGGAAAAGAAGATTAACCGAAAAAGGCATTAAATATCTTGAATATTATTCAAATAATTTTTAATATGATTCTATCATGAATAACTTGGCTGATTCCTGGAAATCAATATTAGAAGATATTAAAGATAGCATAAATACTCCCACTTATAAGACGTGGTTTGAGCATGTCTATCCGATATCATATGAGGAAAACTGCCTTACCCTCTCTGTAAACAGCCAGTTTGCCAAAGAATGGCTGGAGACAAGGTACAATAAAATAATAAATGATTCCATAAGGAAAAATATAGATAAAAATTGTAAGCTTAAAATCATAGTAAATCCAAAAAAAGGCCATCATTTAAATGAAAGCGACCTTATTCCTGAAATAAATACAGAACCTCGAGAACAGGTTGAGAAGACGGCAAGCTCGATGTTTAACACCAAGTACAGTTTTGAGACCTTTGTAATAGGAAGCGGAAACAGGTTTTCACATGCGGCAGCACTTGCAGTCAGTGAAAACCCAGGAAAAGCCTATAATCCTCTATTTATATACGGCGGGGTAGGGCTTGGCAAAACCCATCTGCTGCATGCTATAGGGCAATACCTTACCCAGATATATCCAGACCTGACAGTAAAATATGTCTCTGCAGAAAAGTTTTTAAATGATTTTATCAATGCTCTAAGAGACAAGACAGTCCTGACTTTCAAGGATTACTATAGAAACAACGATGTTCTTTTAGTGGATGACATACAGTTTTTGGAGGAAAAGGAGGCAAGCCAGGAAGAATTTTTCCATACCTTTAATGCCTTGCATGATACCAACAGGCAAATAGTGCTTTCAAGTGACAGGAAACCCAAAGACATCTCTTCTTTGGAGGAGAGGCTGAGATCCCGTTTTGAGTGGGGCTTGGTGACTGATATACAGCCTCCTGATTTTGAGACGAGGTTTGCAATCCTTAAGAAATACTCTGAAAGAGAGAAAATAATTGTATCGGATGATATCCTGTCCCTTATTGCCAGCAGAATAACTTCCAATATAAGAGAGCTTGAGGGGGCTCTTACCAGGGTAGTGGCTTTTTCGTCTCTTACAAGGTCAAAACCTGATGTAGAGATTGCCAAAAATGTGTTAAGGGATATTCTTCCAGACAACAGCGAGCAAAAGATAAATATACCAAGAATCATAAAAGAAGTTTCCAAATATTTTTCTATACCCATAAACACCCTTACCGGCAGCAAGAGAAATAAGTTCGTCTCCCATGCAAGGCAGCTTGCCATGTACCTTTCCAGAGAGCTTACCAGCAATTCGCTGCCAAAGATCGGGACAGCTTTTGGGAACCGGGACCATGCCACGGTCATATATGCTATATCAAAGATATCAGAGCTTATAAACCAGGATCAGGAAGTCTATAAGCAGATCCAGCAGATAACCAATAATATAAAAAGAAACCCTTAAAAACTTTGATTGTTGAATGTATTGTTTATAACCCCCAGTTTTTGTCAACATTTCTATATTTTACGGTAAATAAAAAAGGATTGTTTTTTAGTAGTGTATAAATGCCTTTTTTATCAACACAGTTTTTGGCCTTTATCAACACACTGTTCTTGGCCACATCGAGGGTTTATAATGCTTCTTAACAGTTTAAACACCTTCTATATATTTATTACTAAAGTTATTTAAATAAATAAATATATATAATAGAATGGTTGATAATTAAGCAATTTAAAAAGAGGTTGGAAATGAAAATAGAGACCACCAGGGGCAATCTGTTAGATGCAGTACTTTTTACTAGCCGGATAATTTCTTCTAAACCCACAAATTACATCCTAAACGGGATAATGCTTGATGCTGATAAAGCACTTAAGATCCACAGTACAGACCTTGAGACAAATATTGAAAAAAATATTAAGGTAAATGTCCTTGAAAAAGGCAAAATTGTTGTCCCATCCAAGATATTTATAAATATCTTAAAAAATTTCCCGGAAGCAAAGGTGGTACTTGAACTGAATAAGGAAACAAACCAACTTAGAATCACCTGCCAAAAAGCAGTATTTACCTTAAACCTGTTTCCTTTGCAAGAATTTCCAAATTTTCCAGAGATTAAAAAGGATAATGTCTTTGAGATACCTATAAATAAATTTAAAAGCCTGATAGATAAAATCCAGAGGTCAATTTCTGCAGACGAAGGAAGAATAATACTTACCGGGGTTTTATGCAGCATAGGCAAAAATAAAATAACCATGATATCTACCGACAGCTACAGGCTTTCTTACATCCAAGAGGAAATAGAATTTGAAAACGGAAGCCATTCGGTAGTAATCCCCGGCAAAACACTTGACAATATCTTAAAGCTTGGAACAGAAAACCAACCGCTGGAGATAAACATAGAGCCAAACCAGGTAAGTTTTGGAATAAAAGACGAAGACGGCCAAGAAACACTGATAACCTCCAGGCTGCTTTCAGGCAAATTCCCGGAATACAGCCAGCTGCTTCCCAAAAACATACAGCATAATATTGTATTAGAAAAAGAAAAAATACTAGAGGTGGTGAAGAGAATCTCTTCTATTTCCCATGAAAATCTGCCAATAAAAATGAAGGCCGGTTCAG
Organism: Actinomycetota bacterium; assembly: GCA_003563375.1. Lineage (GTDB taxonomy): Bacteria > Actinomycetota > Humimicrobiia > Humimicrobiales > Humimicrobiaceae > Halolacustris > Halolacustris secundus. The sequence goes on from PWSB01000237.1 coordinate 34,346, forward strand.
GGAAGATAGTTGTTTCCATGGATATAAAAGAGGTGGGAAGCGCAAGTGAAGAATTTGAAGTAGCCTATGGGGAAGAGGAAATAGACATAGCTTTCAATCCCCATTTTCTTGTGGATGGAATAAACACTATAGAAGGAAAAAACCTGATACTGAGCATAGAGGAGACCTTAAAACCGGTCCTTTTAAAACCCGACGGGAGAGAAAACTTTTTTTACCTTCTCATGCCCATAAGGATATCTTAAGGAATAAAATGGAACCTATTAATGTATCAATCATAGGAGCCGGCAGGGTTGGTTCGACCATTGCCTATGTATTAAAAAAGTCAAAAAATGAAAATATAATTCTAGGGTGTATCGGCAGCAGGACAAAAGATTCCCTTGATAGTGCAAAAAGGCTCCTCGGCCCGGAAAGCAATGATATTATATTTACCACAGACCTAATCGAATGTGCCGGGGCAGCTGACTGTCTGCTTTTGGCTACACCAGATGATTCTATTGAAAAAGTAACAGTTGGTATTTTTAGTAAAATCAAAAAATATCATCAAAAATATGTTATCCATTTCAGCGGATCAAAATCATTGAAAGTTCTGCAAAAAGCTAAGGAGGCAGGAGCTTTGACAGGCTGTATGCATCCGGTAAAATCTTTTGCTTCCGTCAAGGAAGCTGTTAAGACCATAAAGGGCACTGTATTTGGAATAACCTACAACGACAGCAAAGTAAAGGAATTGATGAGTGCATTCATTGAAATAATGGAGGGCAGTTCCATAGAGGTGGCTGACCAAAAAAAACCCATCTATCATGCAGCCTGCTGCGTGGCTTCAAATTATTTGGTGGCCTTGATGGATTATGCAGCAGACCTTAACAGGGCAATCGGGATAAAGCCCCAAGATTCGGTCAGAGCCTTGATGGGCCTAGTGGGAGGGACTGTTGATAACATAAAGAAAATGGGTACAAAAAAATCTTTGACCGGCCCTATTGCAAGAGGTGATGTGGGCACCATAGAAGAACATTTAGAAAACTTTGAAGAAAATGATATAGACCAGAAGATTTATAGGACCATGGGAATAAAGACTTCGCAGATTGCCTACCAGAATGGCTGGATAGAGAAAAAAGTTTATCAAAACCTAATTAAAATATTGGAGGCCGACAATAAATGAAACCAAAAAAAATTACCGTAAACACATTGATGGAAATGAAAAAAAATGGTGAAAAGATAACCATGCTTACTGCATATGACTATTTGATGGCCTCCCTTTTGGATCAAAGCGGTATCGAGGTAATATTAGTCGGGGATTCTCTGGGAAATGTAGTTTTAGGGTATGAAAACACATTACCGGTCACCATGGATGACATGGTACACCATTGCAGCTCGGTAACCCGAGGCGCCAAGAATGCAATGGTAGTAGGAGATATGCCTTTTATGTCCTATCAGGTAAGCCCCGAACAGGCAGTCGAAAATGCAGGATGGCTCTTAAAAGAAAGCGGGGTACAGGCCATCAAGCTTGAAGGAGGGGACGAGGTTTTAGAGAGCATAAAAAAAATTGTAAAAGCAGGGATCCCGGTTATGGGACATCTGGGACTGACACCGCAATCCATAAACAAGTTTGGGGGATACGGGGTTAGGGGAGAAGCTGAAGAAGAAGCAAAAGCTATGATCACCGATGCAAAACGCCTTGAGGCCGCTGGAGCGTTTTCTATTGTCCTTGAAAAAGTTCCTGCAGGGCTGGCAAAAGAGATAACCCAGAACTTGGCCATTCCGACCATAGGCATAGGCGCAGGCGCCGATTGCGATGGTCAGGTATTGGTGACCCATGACATGCTGGGGATGTTTGAAAAGTTTAAGCCAAAGTTCTCTAAAAGATATGCAGAAATGGCAAAGGACATGAAAAAATGCTACAAACAATACATAAACGAGGTAAAGGATAAGAAATTCCCCACAGAAGACTATTCTTTTTGACATGAAAGTAATTACCGGTATAGACCAAACCAAAAAAATTGTAAGCCTTATCAAGGAAAAAAAACTAACCATAGCATTGGTCCCCACCATGGGCTACCTCCACCAGGGCCATCTTAGCCTGATGAGGGAGGCTAAAAAAAAGGCAGATTTACTTTTTATAAGTATATTTGTCAACCCTGCCCAGTTCGGTCCATCAGAGGATTTTGAAAAATATCCCAGGGATTTTAACAGGGACCGCAGACTTGCTGAACAGGAAGGGGTTAGCTATATATTCCATCCTGACGCCCAGGAGATGTACGGCGGGGATTTTAAGACTTTTGTCCAGGTAGAAGAACTGGATTCTATAATGTGCGGCCAGAGAAGGCCAGGCCACTTTAGGGGAGTATGTACGGTAGTATTGAAGCTTTTTAATATTATTAAGCCCGATATTGCAGTTTTTGGCCAAAAAGATTATCAACAGCTGGCTATATTGAAAAAAATGAGCAAGGATTTGAACCTGGATGTTAAAATATCAGCTATAGAGACAGTTCGGGAAAATGATGGACTGGCAGTAAGTTCCAGGAACAAGTATCTGGACCCTAGACAAAGAGAGAATGCTCCAGTGCTTTATAAAAGCCTCAAAGCTGCAGAAGAAGCACTGAGGAAGGGCTTTGGGATCCAGAGGGCCGAAAAGGAGGCATGCAGGTTGCTGGAGGCCAATGATTTTGTAAAGGGGATTGACTATCTTGATATCAGGGATGCCCGGACCCTGGGCCCTGTCTTAGATAAAAAAAACAAAAGTGATATACTTATTGCTGGAGCCATACAGATAGGGGATACCCGATTGATAGATAATATAATATACAGGAGAAGTTAAGATTTGAATATAACCATATTAAAAAGCAAGATCCACAGAGCCAAGGTAACAGGTGCGCACATCCATTATATGGGGAGCATAACCATTGACCCCAAGATAATGAAACGTGCTGATATCCTGCCTTATGAGCAGGTCATGGTAGTGAGCCTAGACAGCGGTGAGAGGCTTGTCACCTATGCCATAGAAGGAGAGAGGGGCAGCAGGCAGATCTGTTTAAACGGCGCTGCAGCCAGAAAGATAATGGAAGGGGACAGGATAATAATCATGTCCTTTGCTTCAATAGAAGAAGACAAGGCAGCAGGACATAAGCCTAAAATAATAATCTTGGACGAAGAAAACCAGATCATAGACCAAGAATACCATCTTGATGACAATGACCAGTGTTAAAATCATTTCCCTAATTTTTTTTATAATCTGTTCAGCCTTCATTTTTTCATGCACAAATGAAGCTGACACACAAAATGTAGATAAAGTACCGGAGAGGCAGCACGAACCCCTTTATTATTTTGACCATACAGTCATAGATATAGAAAAGACTGATGGTCTGGATTTGAGGTTTAAAAATCTAAACCTTGTCCTTGATATGTACGGCAACCTTATATTGATGGGAGAGATCGAAAACAAATCCCCTATAGCCAAACAGGACATAACACTCACCTTTGATTTTTTTGGCAGCCACGGCCAAAATATTTTTTCCATGGAAAAACGCAGCAAAATAAGGTATTTGTTAAGCGGCCAAACTAAACCCTTCCGCCAGATAGTTGACGAAAAAGACAGGTATATAGACATAGATGCTGTAAAAGTAGGGGTAAACTTCAAAAATTACAATGACCGCCCCAGGGGGAATGCGGTAGTAGAACAGGAGAGATTTTATTATAACGGAAGGTATCTTGTAATCGAGGGCCAGGTGGCAAATCTTGGTATGCGAAAGATAGAAGACATTGTATTGCTGGCTACGTTTTATGATTACCAGAACAGGGTGGTATTTATAAGGGAGTGTTACCTGCCCCTAAATGAACTAGGTCCCCAGGAAAGGCAGCCATATGAATTAAAAATATTATTAGATCCATATCTTCCTGATTTTACTAGCTACAGTTTTTCTGTGTTCTTCAAGGATACGATAAGTATTGAGCCCGAGCTTGACTTGGATGATGAAATAGG
>PWSB01000154.1 GCA_003563375.1 Actinomycetota bacterium
CGTTAAAAATTATATATCTGTTGACGGAGGGATGTCCGATAACATAAGGCCTATCCTTTACCAGGCAAAATACGAGCCTTTTATGGCTGACAGGATGAATGAGGAAGGGCCCGGCAAGGTATACACCATAGTCGGAAAGCATTGCGAAAGCGGTGATATACTTGTAGAGGACGCCCATTTGCCAATTGTAAATAAAGGTGATTTAATTGCTATTGCAGCAACCGGAGCTTATTGTTATGCTATGGCCAGCAATTACAACGGCCAGCCCAAACATCCTGTGGTGGCTGTAGAAGATTCTAAAAGCTGGATATGGATAGAAGGGGAGCAATATCCGGACCTGATAAGTGGAAACAGGAAACTTTATGAAGATTGACCAAGACATCAATATAGGCCTCATAGGTTTTGGCTATATCGCAAGCTGTGTCTACCGCCTTATCTCGGAACAGAATGATTACATAGCCAGCAAGATAAGAAAACGGTTGAAGGTTGCCAGGATAGCCGAAAAAGATCCGGGCAAGCTAAAGAAAGATTTACCCGGACTCTCCGAGGTGGCTGTGTCCAGCGATGCCGGGGATATACTGGCTGATGATGATATCGATATTGTCGTAGAACTTATAGGAGGCATCGTCCCTGCATATGATTTTGTTTCCAAAGCCCTTGAAAGAGGAAAATACGTGGTCACCGCAAACAAAGACATGATAGCCAATAAAGGTAAAAAACTATTTGATATTGCAGAGAGCAAGGGCGTGGATATTTTGTTTGAAGCAAGTGTAGGAGGGGGTATACCTATAATAGGGCCCCTAAAGTCATCCCTTGCCTCAAATAATATAAACAAATTAGTAGGGATTTTAAACGGTACCACCAATTATATCCTTACCCGCATGGAAAAGGACGGGCTTTCTTTTGGGGATGCGCTTAACATGGCCCAGGACCTTGGTTATGCTGAAAAAGATCCCTCTGCTGATATAGAAGGCTATGATGCTGCATGTAAGCTTGCAATCCTTTCCTCTATAGCTTTTAGCTCCAGGGTGGTAGTGGATGATGTCTACCGTGAGGGGATCACCTCCTTGAAGGCTGCGGATATAGAAAATGCCAGGGACATGGGTTACAGGATCAAGCTGCTGGCAATAGGAAGGGAGCAGGATAGGAAGATCACCGTCAAGGTCCATCCTGCGCTTGTCCCCCGTGACCATATACTCGCTTCTATCGAGGATACCTATAATGCAGTATATGTTTATGGCAATTTTGTGGGCCAGGTCATGAGCTACGGCCGGGGAGCCGGGGATATGCCCACCGCAAGCTCAGTGGTGGGTGATATAATCAAGATAGCCAGAAACTATGATAGGCAGAAGAAAGGCACAGTGTATGGCTGCAGCTGTTTTGAAAACAAGCAGATCAGCGATATAGATGAGGACAGGAGCAAATTCTACCTGCTCATGGATGTACTGGACAGGCCCGGCGTGCTGGCAAAGATATCCAGGGTCTTCGGAGATAATTCGGTCAGCATAGAATCAATGATACAGAAGCAGGCCGAAAAAGAGGGGACTGCAAGGCTCATATTTATAATCCACGAGGTTTTAAATAAAAACCTTTACAAATCAATAGAACAGATATCTGATCTGGACGTGGTACTGAAAGTTCTAAGCGCCATTAGAGTAGAGGATCTGGAATAGATGGCAGGAGAAGTAAGGTATATAAGCACAAGGGGCGGCAAAAGTGTGAGCTGCTTCGAGGCTGTGGTCAGCGGTATAGCAGATGACGGGGGCCTCTATGTGCCGGATGCTTTTCCTCAGCTTCCGCCCCTTGAAGATCTGGCCGGGCTGGACTATAGGGGGCTTGCGCTGACTGTTATGGGCAGTTTTTTGCCCGATTACGGCACAGATGGCATGAAGCAGTGCGTCGAGGCCGCCTATGATGAAAAATTCGACCATCCCAAAATAGCCCCTCTTTTTAAAAAAGACAGTTTTTTTTTCCTGGAGCTTTTCCATGGGCCCACCCTTGCCTTCAAAGATATGGCACTTTCTGTGCTTCCCCATCTCCTTAAAAAAGCTTCCCAGGCATTGGGAAATGAAAAAAAAATAGTGATCCTTACTGCCACTTCGGGAGACACAGGGAAAGCGGCCCTGGAAGGTTTTGCTGATGTAGAGGGTACCGAGATCATTGTTTTCTATCCAAAAAACGGGGTCAGCAGGATACAGGAAAGGCAGATGGTCACCCAGGAGGGCGAAAATACCCATGTGGTGGGGATAGAAGGGAATTTTGATGATGCACAAAATGGAGTAAAGGCCATATTTGCCGACCAGGGCCTTAAAAGTGCCCTGTATGATGATGGATATGTTTTTTCCTCAGCTAATTCCATAAACATAGGAAGGCTTATCCCCCAGGTGGTCTATTATGTATACAGCTATCTCCAGTTGTTAAAAAACAAAGAGGTCAATGCCGGCCAGAATATAAATTTTTGTGTCCCCACTGGAAACTTTGGAAATATCCTTTCCGCTTATTACGCTAAAAAAATAGGCCTTCCTGTAGGCAGGCTTATATGTGCCTCCAATATAAATAATGTACTTTATGATTTTTTTGAAACTGGAGTATATGACCGAAACCGTGAGCTTTATGCCACCTCTTCGCCTTCCATGGACATCTTGGTCTCAAGCAACCTGGAAAGGCTGCTCTATGATATAAGCGGGCAGGATCCTGATATTGTAAAAAACCTCCAGGAGGGGCTTAACAGCACGGGGAAGTTTAAAATAGGTACTGATATGATGGGCAGGCTAGAGGATTTTTATGGCAGTTATGCTACAGAAGAGGATACCGCCAGGGCCATAGGGGATGCTTTCAAAAAGATGGGTTATCTCATAGATACCCATACAGGTGTAGGTTTTGACGTATACCGGAAGTACATTGAAGAGACAGGTGACAGGGCCAAATCGGTAGTGGTGTCAACCGCAAGCCCCTTTAAATTCCCTGATGCTGTGATAGAGGCAATAGGCGGAGATTCCCAAGCTGGGGACCAAATGGATCTGCTCCACAGACTTTCTGAAATCAGCGGAAACCCTGTGCCCCTAAGAATAGAGAACCTGTCCCGGCTTGCTGTAAGGCATAATACGGTGTGCCGGGCCGGGGACATGAAGAACCAGGTAACCGAGATATTGAAGCCCGGAGGGGCCAGAAGATGAAGTATATCGTGGTATTGATGGACGGGGCTGCTGACAAGCCCCTTGAGGAACTGGGAGGCAGGACTCCACTTCAGGCGGCCCACAAACCTTTTATTGATTCGTTAGCTCTGCAATCAAGGACAGGTATGGTAAAAACCATTCCCCCAGGTATGTCTCCAGGAAGCGATACCGCCAATCTTTCTGTACTTGGATATGACCCGCAAAAATACCATACCGGGCGCTCACCGCTTGAGGCAGTAAGTATGGGTATAGATTTAGAAGACTCCGATATTGCTTTTAGGTGCAACCTGGTAACTTTAGGAGGCAACGGCATCTATAAGCAAAAAAAAATGATAGACCACAGTGCCGGGGAGATAAGCAGCCAGGAAGCAAAAGAACTGATAG
>PWSB01000226.1 GCA_003563375.1 Actinomycetota bacterium
GGGTCTGTATATCTTTCTTTTTTGAAGTAGTTGTCGTAGGTGTATATGGGCTTTATGTCTCCTTTTTTCTTTCTTCCTTTTTTAGAGCTAAAAGCCAGAGCGAATACCAAAAACAGTATAAAAAGGACTATAAGCCCCAGGATAACCATTAAAAAATAGGACAAGAATTTCGTCCTCTGGCCTTCTATCCTTATGTCTTTGAGATCCCCATACCTTATGTTCCAGATAGCGATATTATTACCGGTTATAATATCTGCATTGGAATCTGTTATGTTCACGGGAAGCCTTACCTGATAAGTGATGGAGAGTAAATCCGGGTCCGCAGCCAGCAAGGCATTCAGCCGGTTAAAATCTGAATCCCTGTCTGAGGCCGCCAGGAGGCTTTCATCCACCAGCATATCTACATAGTCATAAAAAGAATAGTCGCTATAAAAAAAATAATCATCCCTGGCCATCTTAGCGTAAAACCTGGGAGGAGGCTCCTGTGAAAAATCATCTATTGATACGTGCCGGAGGAAGTTTATATCCTTAAAACTTGTACTGGACCTGAAATAAGTGTAATTTTCGTCCTGCTGGGTATCTATATCACCATCAGGTAATGAGGCTATGATCTTTTCATAAAGGGTCTGGTCTCCGGAAAGGATGACTTCTCCTCTTTGAAGGTATTCTGTCTTTACGGCTACCTCTACTGTCCTTGTGCCGCTGTAGTCGGTATTTATTTCCGTATAGATGTCTATCATGGTCTGGTCGCATGCAGTAGCCAGGATCAGGATCAAAAATAAAGCAGAGATAACAATAATTTTTAGGACATGGCAAACCTTCATTTGGCTATAATTCTATCATAATAGATTTTTATATCATAGATAAATATGGCAGCCCAAAAGGGTGCTCTAGATATTCAAAAACCTCTTCAATGCAAGGCTAAAGCCGTCCCTGTCGTTTTCCAGGGTGACAAAATCTGCAGCCTCCTTGACTCTGCCGGAGGCGTTACCCATGGCTACCCCTATGCCCGCCATCTTTATCATGCCCAGGTCGTTCTCTCCATCTCCGATAGCCATTACTTGTTTCGGGCTCAATTGCAGGTATTCCAGTATCTTTTTTAGACCATAGGTCTTTCCTGCTTTTGGGTTGAAGATGTTTATATAGTTTAACCCGGCCTGCCTGACCTTTACTTTGTTGCCGACACAAGAAGCTTTCAGGTCGACCTTCTGGCCTTCCCTGGTCATTATGGTGGCCAAAAGCACCCCGCCTGAAATGGCTTTATCCATAAGGTCATTCACTTTGACCATCCTATCCTTTTGGGGCAGGCCGTAGAGGTCATCATCAAATAAGATGCGGCCGTCCACGGTGCTTACCATAAGCTGGAGGCCTTGCTGCCTGCAGAACTTTACGGTGCTCCTATAGGGATCTGCCCCCAGGGGCAGGCTGTATAGTTTTTCGAGTCTCTGGTTTACAGCCACGGCTCCATTGGACAGTACATGGGGGCCTTTTAGGCCCAGGTCATTTATTGTCTCTACAGCAGAGCATAAGGCCTGGCCGGTCACAACAGCTATCTTAATGCCTTTGGCAAGGCATCTTTCTATTGTCTTCCGATTTTTTTGACTTATCATGGACCGGTTATCCAGAAGGGTCCCATCCAGGTCCATGGCTACAAGCTTTATCATCTAGGGGTGCCTTTCATCATTTAGAGGTAAAAAAGAGCTCTTCCATTTTTTTGCCCAAGGTCCAATACTGGCCGTCTACAAAGCACAGTGGGTCTATTTTTGAAAAATCGGGCTTGCTGTCAGCCATAAACCTTTCATCCACGTGAGTCGCCACTACCTTTGCAGCATACATCTCATGCCCGCCAAAGGGGTATATCTGTTCCAAGACACATTCCATGTTTATAGGGCACTCCAGGATAAGTGGTACATCTATAGCTTTTGCCTCAAAGGTGCTAAGGCCAGCCGCCTTGAACTTATCTACCTGGTCTCCATGGGTGGAGCCGCACAGGTCCACCTTCTCCATAAGGGATGCACCGGGTATGGCCATGCCGAAATGCCTGCTTTTTTTTATGACCTTTCCTGAATATTTATCTTTGCTCAGCACAATACTTACCAGGTCCGGGTCAGAATCAAGGTTGTTTACCCAGGAAAGAGGTATAATATTGTCTTTTACGGAGCCGTTATCCCTGAGCCTTACGGTCACCAGGGTTACCGGAAGCGGTATTATTAAATTTTTTGGTTCTAATTGGACCATTTCTTCCTCCTTTTTACTAAATACAAAGTATAGCTTCTATATTATTTATATCAAGCATGACATAATCAGAAGCTTGTATTAGAATGGGGGGAATTGTCTTGAAAAGGTAAGGGTTATGGGTAGGATAGTAGACCTATTGAGGATAGAGAGGATAAGGGTATCTGAGAGGAGCATCTTGGCCTTTACCGTGCTCCAAAGGCTTATGCTAGGCATCCTTATCAATATCATAGGTCCCATAGTCCCCCTCATAGCCTCTGATCTGGGCATTGGCCTGGACTATATAGGAAAGACGATCTCGCTTGGGACCTTTGCTGTGCTGCTAACCTCTTTTAGCATAGGCTACCTCACAGAGATGTTTGGATTTAAAAGGATTATCTTTGCTGGGATATTATTTATCATCTCTGGATGCGTGGCCATGTTTTATACCTCTTCTTATCTTGTTTTCAATCTTTCCTATTTCATCCTTCAGTTTGGCATAGGCATATTGGGGATGAGCACCATAACCCTTATAGGAAACCATTACTTTGAAAAACGCACCAGCAATCTGCTGAAAGCAAACCTGGGCCTTTCTGCCGGTACCATTATCGCTCCTCTTCTTGTAAGCCTGGCGGTGACCTACGGGATGAGATGGCAGTCTATGTTTTTATATCTTGTCCTCCCCCAGGCCCTGGTGACCATTGTGCTCATCTCTTTGAATATTCCAAAAGGAAAAGCTAAAGACAACAGCCTAAAAACCATGTGGGCGCACCATAAGAAGGTCCTCTCCCATGCCCATGTCGTGCTCTGCTGCCTCGTGGCCCTTCTATATGTTTCTACCACCCAGACCTTCTATACCTGGTTTACTTCCTATTTTTCTTCTATGGATATAGGCCTTGAGGTAAGTTCCCTTTTTCTTGCCGGCTACGTGTTGGCCAATATGCTTGGCATGGTGGCAAAAAATTATATCGTCAAATTGATAAAAGAGAGAAAGCTCCTTCTGTTCAGTGCCTCACTTTCATTCTGTTTTTTACTTTCCGCTTTTCTTTTCCCCCACCTTGTAATAAAGATGGTCTCCATATTCCTTTTTGGGGCCAGCATAGCCGGCAATTTTTCTATTGCCTATTCCCTGGCCCTTAACATAGGGCAGAAATTTTCTCACCAGATATCCGCAGCCATGCATGCTTCGGCTTATACAGGGATGGCTGTCTTTCAGTATCTGGCCGGATATTTTTCTGAGCATTTTTCCATGGACAGCATTTTCTATATAGACCTTGGCCTGCTGGCAGGCTTTATCATCGTAGCCGCTATCATAAATATAAAGAGGTTTGACAAAAAAA
>PWSB01000139.1 GCA_003563375.1 Actinomycetota bacterium
ATTCTCTAGCCCAGCTGGCAGGGACCAGCCTCGAATCATTTGAAGATTTTTATTTCAAGGTATGCAACCTTGATTATTCATATATGTCCAAGGCCATGGACAGCCTTGTAGGAATTATGGATGAAACCGATAAGGTACATATAACCGGCCCAGGCACAGATCTTGAGTTCTCTATAAAAGGGATACCCACCATAAAATGTGCGGGCCTCAACAATATCCCGGACGGGGAGGTCTTTACCGCTCCGGTTAGAAAAAGCGTGGAAGGCAATATCACGTTTAACTGCCCGGCTGTGTACCAGGGGGTCACCTATGAGAATATTTTTTTTAAGTTCAGTGAAGGGAAAATAATAGAAGCAAGGTCCAGCAACAGCAAAAGGATGAACCAGGTGCTGGACACAGATGAAGGTGCAAGATATATCGGTGAGTTTGCGCTGGGGCTAAACCCTTATATCTTAAAGCCTATGAAGGATATATTATTTGATGAAAAGATAATGGGAAGTTTCCATTTTACCCCGGGAAAATGTTACAGGCAGGCATCCAATGGTAACAATTCCGCTATCCATTGGGACCTTATTGACATACAGAGAAAAGACATGGGTGGAGGGGAGATGTATTTTGACGGAAAACTGGTACGCAAAGACGGAAGGTTTGTGGTTGGCGGGCTTGAAGGCTTAAACCCCGAAAAACTTAAATGACCTATTCCAATTATTAGGCAGCAAAAAAAAGATCAAAAGTATTACTTTCGGCAGGCAAAAACACCGTATGCATGGTTTACATAACACTCCTTTGGGACCAAAAAAGAGGATGATAAAAATAACCTGCTGCTGTTTGTATCTTTTTGAAACTATAGGCAGACCTTTGCGTCTAACAAAAAAACATAAGGGAAAGGATTTATGCCCGAATTAAATAAAGAGCAGATAAAAGAAATAATCCCTCATCGCAAGCCTTTTCTTCTGGTGGATGAGGTCACCGAGATAGAGCCTGGAAAAAAGATTAAGGCAATAAAATACGTGGATAGGGATGAATACTTTTTTGAGGGCCACTTTCCTTCAAACCCCATAATGCCCGGAGTCCTTTTAGTGGAGTCAATCGCACAGGCAGGGGCTATATCCCTTCTTTCCCTAGACGAGCATAGGCATAAAATTGCCCTTTTTGCGGGAATAGACCGGGTGAGGTTTAAAAGGATAATAAGACCTGGAGATAAGCTTGAAATAGATGTCAAATGCCTTCAGTTCAGGAAAGGTGTGGGAAAAGCCAGGGGCACTGTAAAGGTAGGGGGAGTGCTGGCCTGCAGTGCAGAAATAATGTTCGCCCTGCAGTAAAGGAGGATCTTTTTGGATAAGGTATTATTGATGTTTCCCGGCCAGGGAAGCCAGCACAGGGGCATGGGTATTGAATTTTTAAGAAAAAACCCGCAATACAAAGATTACTTTGACCAGTGCAGTGATTCCTTGGGAGACGACATCCTGGATATAATAGCAGAAGAGAGCCAGGTGCTGGATAAGACAGAATACTGCCAGCCGGCTATCTATACTTTAAGCTGCGCGCTTTTTGATTTCCTTTGCCGCCAGGCCGGGCTTCAGAAAATAGCCGGGGCAGCTATCGGCCACAGCCTGGGAGATTACAGCGCACTTTTCGCATGCGGCGCTTACAGCTTTAGTGAGGGGCTTGACCTTGTGATAGAAAGGTCAAGCCTTATGGCGGAAGAAAATAAGGCCTCCGAAGGCATGATGGCTGCTGTACTGGGCGCTGGCCAGGAAGAGGTCAGCGGCCTGATAAAAAGGGCGGGTTTAGATGTTTATATTGCAAATTACAACCACCACTCACAGACGGTGCTAAGCGGCAAGAAAAAACAAATAATGGAGACAATAAAGGTATTTAAAGAAAACGGTATAAGAAAGATAATACCTTTAAAGGTGGGAGTGGCCTCACATTGCCCGCTGCTTGCAGATACCTCGGAAAAATTAAAAGAATATATGCAGAAAATAGATATATCGAAGTTTAATATCCCTTTTTATTCATCTACCTTAAACGGCTTTATCGGACAGGGGGAAGTTAAAAACAATCTGGGACAACAGTTGATAAAACCTATAAAATGGAAACATTCTATAAACAGACTGTTGGAGTCAGGCTATAATACTTATATGGAGATAGGCCCCAAAGAGGTATTGGGGGGCCTGGTAAAAAATATAGCCAAAAAAAATGGCTCTGAGGTAAAAATATTCAATACTCTAGATTTAGACGAATTGATAAAAAGATTAAAAGGGGGGACCCATTAATATGGAACTGAAAGGGAAGATATGCCTGGTCACCGGGGGTGCCAAGGGTATTGGGAAAAAGATAGCCAGGGCATTTTTAGAAAAAGGTGCAAAGGTTTTTATTTTTGATGTAAATGACAAAGAAGGCAAAAACACCGAAGAAGATTTCAAGAGGGAATTCGGCAAAGAAAACATACTGTATTTGAATACAGACATAACCAATAGTGGCGATGTGGCCAAAAGTGTTTCAAAAATACTGGATAATACCAAGAGGATAGACATCCTTGTAAATAATGCGGGAATAACCAGGGATAACCTTATAATGCGGATGTCTCTAGAAGACTGGAAGAAGGTGCTGGAGATAAACTTAACCGGAGCTTTTATATGTGCCAAGAGCGTGGTGAGGAGCATGATAAAGAACAAGGCCGGAAAGATCATCAATGTATCTTCGATAGTGGGACTGCATGGGAATGCCGGGCAATGCAATTATGCAGCATCCAAAGCGGGGCTTGTGGGGCTGACCAAAAGCCTTGCAAAGGAACTGGCAGCAAAAAACATCCAGGTAAATGCAGTAGCTCCTGGCTATATAGATACCGATATGACCAGAAGGCTTCCTGACAAGCTCAAAGAAAAGGTCCTGGAATTTATCCCAAGCGGAAGGCTGGGGACTGTTGAAGACGTTTCCAGGGCAATATTATTTTTGGCCAGTGACCGATCAGACTACATAACAGGTTTTGTATTAAATGTTGACGGGGGAATGGGAATCTAGAAAGGGCTTTATTATGAGAAATAACTGTGAGATAAGAAGGGTAGTAGTAACCGGGCTTGGCACCATGACCTCTATCGGGCTAAATGTATCGGATTTCTGGGAAAACCTTAAGGCAGGAAAATCGGGGATAAGCAAGATAGAAGGTTTTGATCTGGAAAACATTGCTTCAAAGATAGCAGGACAGATAAAAGATTTTAATCCCCTGGATTTCATGCAGCCAAAGCATGCTAAAAGGATGGACCGCTTCGCGCAATTTGGTGTTGCTGCTGCAACCCAGGCAATAGAGGATTCCGGCTTAAGCATCCAGGATGGAAACAGCCACCTGGTAGGGGTATATATCGGAAGCGGGGTGGGCGGGCTTGCAACCCTGGAAGCACAGCATATTAGACTGATTGAAAAAGGCGCCCACAGGGTCAGCCCTTTTTTAATACCGATGATAATAAGTAATATGGCTTCCGCACATGTGTCCATAATAAGTGGGGCCAAAGGGCCGGTAAGTACCACCACTACAGCATGTGCGGC
>PWSB01000110.1 GCA_003563375.1 Actinomycetota bacterium
ATCAGCTCGGGAATAATAAAGGGCGGCAATAAGATAAATGTGGTAGCAGATACCTGCAAGCTGAAGTTGGACCGAAGATGGATAAAATCAGAAAAGGTATCTGATTTAAGCCTCGAATTAGAACCCTATTTGGATAAGGTTTGCAGTTCAAATAAGGGTTACAGTTATAATATAAGGGACTTGATGCAGAAGGGAAGATATCATGGCCCTTTCCATTTGCCCCAAGAGCATGATTTTGTAAAGCTCTGCACAAATGTTTTTCATAAGATCGGTATTAAGGCACAAATAAAAGGGATGCAGGGCTGGACAGACGGAGCCACTATATTAAACAGGGGCTATCCAACTTTGATAATTGGCCCTGGAAGCATGAACAATGCTCATAGCCCAGGAGAATTTATTAGAATCCCGGAAATGATAGAGGCTGTAAAAGTTTATTTAGGTTTGATTTTTGAAATCTGTAAAAAACACCCATAAAGATTGCTCAAAAAGATGAAAGCTTTAAAGAAAGTTTTTAAAATAATCGAGATCTTAAAAGACATCAAGGAAGCCAGGCTTTATGAAATCGCTGATATGGCTAATATAAATAAAAGCACCGCCCACAGGATACTAAACGAATTGGTAAAAGAGGGCTATATACAGGTAAACGAAGAAGATAAAAAATACAGCCTGGGCATGAAATTCCTGGAGATATCTAATGTGCTGATGGAAAACCTTAGCCTGATCAATGCGTCTAAAGAAATAATCGATGATTTAAACAATACCACAAAAGAAACTGTCCACCTGGTCTTATTGATGGGAGATAAGGCCATCTATATCGATAAAAGGGAAAGCAAGAATTCTGTTAGGATGTATTCCAGGATCGGTCTCGAGGTTCCGTTTTATGCTGCAGCGGTAGGGAAAGTAATATTAGCAGAAATGCCCGAAATCAATAGAAATGAGATGTTGAATAGGATCAGTTTTAAAAAATATACTAAAAAGACAATTCTGGATTTAAATAAACTAAGGGAAGAGATAAAAAAAATCAAGCAGCAGGGGTATGCTATAGACCATGAAGAGATGCAGGAGAATATTGTATGTATTGCGGCAGCTATAAAAGATTATACGGAATCCGTTGTCGGCGCTTTGAGTATTACCTTGACGCTCTATTCAGAAAATATCAAAAGGCCTCATGCATACAAAGATATGGTCATGGATGCAGCAAAAAAGATATCCTCCAATCTTGGTTTTATAGAAAAAAGGGTTGAATATTAACCCAGATTGGTTAAAATAAAATTTATTTTTCATATTAAATAAAATGTTTTTGAAAAGGAGACTTTTATGCTTAGAAAAATAGAATGTTATATACAGCCGTGCAAGCTGGATGAGGTAAAAGACGGGCTTATAGATGCGGGAATAGAAGGGATGTCTGTTACCGAAGTCACCGGCTTTGGAAAACAGAGAGGCTTTATAAACGGGGAGGTCCCCAATAAAAAAGTAAAACTTTTGCCTAAGATAAAACTGGAAATAGTGGTCGGAGAAGACGAAGTTGAAAAGTTTACCACAGCCATAATAAAACTTTCGACCACCGGCAAAATCGGAGCAGGAAAGATCTTCGTCCTCCCTGTTGAGGATGCGGTAAGGATCCGCACATCAGAGTCCGGCATAAGCGCCATAACCTAGGAGGCGGTATGGAAAATTTATGGGCACAGAGCTTAAAAAGACTTGAAAGGATAGTAGATATGCTAGGTCTGGACGGGGGCATGTTCAAGTATCTGTCAGTGCCCCGCAAGATCCAGGAGGTCGCAGTGCCCGTGGAGATGGATTCCGGCAAAATGGATGTTTTTTCAGGCTACAGGGTTATCCATTCCATAAACAGGGGCCCCGCCAAAGGGGGCATCCGCTACCATCCCCAGGTAGATTTAGATGAGATAAAAGCCCTGGCTTTGCTCATGAGCCTAAAATGCGCCATAGCCAACCTTCCCTTCGGAGGTGCCAAGGGCGGGGTGAGTGTAGATCCTGCAAAACTCTCAGCCAGGGAACTTGAAAGGCTTACCAGAAGATATACCTTTGAGCTCATACCCACCATAGGCCCTGAAAAGGATATACCTGCCCCCGATGTAGGCACCAATGCCCAGGTAATGGCCTGGATAATGGATACCTATTCCATAGATAAGGGTTATGCTGTACCCGGGGTAGTGACCGGAAAACCTATAGCCCTTGGGGGTTCTCAAGGAAGGGAAGAGGCTACCTCAAGGGGCTGTGTTTATTGCATACTCTCAGCTTTAAAAATATTAAATTATGACAAGCCCTGCATTACCGTAGCTGTACAGGGTTTCGGAAATGTAGGCTCCTATGCTGCAATGATCATGCATGACCTTGGGTTTAGAGTAGTTGCCCTTTCAGACGTATACGGGGCAATAGCCAACCCAAAAGGCATAGACCCCCATAAGGTCGGCCAACAGGTAAAAAAGACAGGGACCCTAGACAGGTATCCTGAGGCAGAAAGCATACCAAGGGACAGCCTTTTCTCTGTTGACTGCGATATCCTTATCCCTGCTGCCCTAGAAAACCAGATAACAGGGGATAATGCGCCTGACATAAAGGCAAAGATAATAGCAGAAGGGGCAAATGCCCCTACCACCCAGGAAGCTGATGAGATACTTGCCAGCAAAGATGTGTTCATAATCCCTGACATATTGGCAAATTCCGGAGGAGTGACTGTATCTTATTTCGAATGGGTCCAGGGAAACTATGCCTACTTCTGGTCAAAGCGAAAGGTAGACATAACCTTAAGAGAAATAATGGACAAGGCATTCGAAGAGGTCTATTCCATCCATAAGGACAAGAAGGTATCCATGAGGGATGCAGCGCACCAGATAGCGGTGGGAAAGATCGTGGAAGCTGTAAAGCTTAGAGGGATCTATCCTTAAAGCTTTCTAGAGGTTACCGGAAGGGGCTCTCTCTTATCTACTCTAATCTATTTCTTTAACCTTTTACCTAAACTTTAGCCTTATGGATTAATTATCATAAATTAGCAAGACATGCCAATTTTATGCATAAAATGGAAGAAAATGGCTTGACCCTTACCAAAGATTATCCTAAAATCATTTTATAATAAGAAAAGGTAAATAAAAGTGCTTGCTGAAGAACGAAGAGACCAAATAAAAAGCCTGTTAAAAAACTTTGACAGCCTGAGCATACAAAGTCTGTCCCAGAAATTTAAAGTCTCACCGTCTACCATAAGAAGGGACCTTCAAAAGCTAGAAAGGAAAAAAATCCTAAGGAGGACCCATGGGGGAGCTGTTAATTTTAAAACCATAAAGAATGAACTGGATTTCAGTGTAAAAAAGGATATAAATGTCGAAGAGAAAAAGAAGATAGGTATTCTGGCATCAGAGCTTGTTGAAGATGGAGACTCATTGTTCATAGAATCAGGTTCAACTTCCATATATCTCTCCTATAACCTGGGGAATAAAAAAAATCTTACCATCGTTACTAACAGCTGCGAGATAGGGCTGGCAGCCAATGCCGCAAATCCAAAAGCTAAAATTTTTTTGACAGGTGGATACTTGAAACCTGACACCCATTCGCTAATAGGCCATATGGCTGATACATCTATCAGAAATTTTAAGATCGAGAAAGCTTTTGTAGGGATCACTGCATTGGATCCAGAAGAAGGTATAACAACCGTTGACCACACCGAGGCTTATACCAAGAAGATGATAATCGAGGCTTCTAAATTGACCATAGGCCTTATGGACAGTTCAAAATTCGGGAAGGTCTGCCTAAATTATGTTTGCTCCCTGCAGGACTTAGACATTGTAGTAAGCAGTGAGAATTTAAGTAAGGAAGGGGCCAAAAAGATCAGAGAAATGGGTATAAAAATAATTACCGGCTGCGGTAAGCTATGAAAAGTGATAAAAAATATGACATCCTGATAATAGGAGCCGGGGTAATAGGGTGCTCGATTGCCAGGAGTTTAAGCTATTATGATCTGAGGATTGGAGTTATTGAGAAAAGTTCTTATGTTTGTTCCGGACAAAGCAAGGCTAACGGGGGGATTATACATGCAGGCCATAACTCCAAGCCAGGTACCTTAAAGGCAAGGTTAAATGTCATGGGAAACCGCATGTTCCCAAAATTCTGCAGCGACATGGGTGTAGAGTTTAAAAAAATAGGCATGATGGTTGTTGCGGATAAGGCAGAGAAAGTCCCAGCGCTGGAAGCACTTAAAGCACAGGGAATCATAAACGGGGTAATTGGCTTAAGGATTATAGGAAAGGAAGAGCTTTTAAGGCTTGAACCTAATATCGCACCTTCATTAAGCGGAGCGCTTTTTATACCCTCAGCAGGAATGGTCAACGTTCATAGATTGGTCATAGCATCAGCCGAGCACGCTGCAGTAAATGGTGTCGATTTTATCTTCAATAATAGGGTTAGAAAACTGATGGTAGAAGATGATAAGTTAAAAGGAGCGGTTACCGATAAAGGAAAGTTTTATTCAAAAATATTGATAAATTGTGCAGGCACAGAAAGCGGAAAAATAGCCAATTCAGCAGGGCTGAAGGGATACAGCATCATACCCAGAAAAGGGGAATATTACATATTGGATAAAAAATATAGGGGGCTTGTAAGAAGGCCCTGTTTTTTTACCCCTAATCCGGAAGGGAAAGGTGTCACCGTCTTTCCTTCTTCCAATGGCAATGTGCTGTTTGGAGGCAATTCCATAAAGGTTGAAGACAGCACTGATTTTTCTACTACTAAAAAAGATTTTGACCAGGTATACAAAAAGGCCCAAAAGCTTGTGCCCGGTATTGCCGGTAAAGAGATCATAGGCGCTTTTGCCGGCATAAGGTCAACTTCTACAAGCCACGATTTTATTATAGAGGCCCCCCATAAACCATCGGGTTTTATCATCTTAAACGGGATCGATTCTCCCGGCCTAAGTTCAGCGCCTGTTATTTCCGAACATGTTACAAGCCTTATAAAAGACGGTCTGATGGATTTGAGAAAAGACCCCAATAAAAAACATACTTATAAGATAAAGCCGTTGTTCAGGGAACTGGGTCCGGTAGAAAAAGAGCTTTGGATAAAGAAAGACAAAAGGTTTGCAAGGATAGTATGCCGTTGTGAAGAGATAACTGAGGGAGATATAGTTTCAGCAATTCATTCTCCTATACCTGCAGAGACCATAGATGCTGTAAAGTTTAAGACATGGGCCGGGGCGGGAAGGTGCCAGGGTGGTTTTGATTTAGAAAGGGTATTGCATATTTTGAGCAGGGAATGCTGTCTTCCTCCAGAAAATATCACTAAAAATGGGCAGGGTTCAAATGTAGTAACCGGCAAAACCAAGGTGGGCCTGTGAGCAGAACAAAACAAAAATATGACATAGTCATCATAGGGGCAGGGCCTGCAGGCCTTGCCGCTGCCATAAGTGCAAAAGAGAACGGGGCAGAGGATGTCCTGCTTATCGAAAGGCTTGACTGCCTGGGGGGGATACTCCAGCAGTGCATCCACCCCGGTTTTGGTCTAAAAAAGTTTAGACTTTATCTTACCGGCCCGGAATATGCAAAAAAATACATAGATTCTTTTTTGAAACTAAAAATAGACTATTTATTGGATACCTGTGTCCTGGAAGTGACCCCTTTTAAAAAGGTTCTGGTAACCAGTCCCACCACAGGGCTAAAAACTCTGGAGGCAGGTTCCATTATATTCGCGATGGGCTGCAGGGAAAGGACCAGGGCAAATTTAAATATTTTTGGTGACAGGCCTGCAGGAATATTTACCGCGGGTACCGCACAGAGACTGATAAATATAGAAGGGCTCATGGTAGGAAAAGAAATAATCATTTTATGATCAGGGGACATAGGCCTCATAATGGCACGGAGGTGCAAATTTGAAGGTGCTGATGTCAAGGCAGTCATAGAGATCCGCCCGGAACCCAGCGGGCTAAACAGGAATGTACAGCAGTGCCTTATAGATTACGGAATACCATTATACTTAAAACATACGGTCTTTAAGATCTGCGGCTCTAAAAGGATTGAAAGGGTCTTCTTTGGCCAGGTCGATGAAAATATGGTGCAGGTCTCTGGCACAGAGAAGGAAATGAAATGCGATACCCTTCTTCTGTCGGCAGGTTTGATCCCTGAAAGTGAATTAATAGTTAAAGCAGGGATTAAGATCAACCCTCTTACCGGAGGCCCTGTGACCGATAACATATTTCAGACCAGCAGAAATGGTTTTTTTGCCTGCGGCAATGTTGTACAGGTCTATGATTTGGTAGATTCTGTTTCTGAAGCTGGACATCTTGCAGGCAAAGCGGCAGCGCTGTATACAGCCGGAAAGCTGCCCATGGCCAGGACAAGGGTGAAATTGGCCGGCAGGAAGCCGGTGGGCAATATCGTGCCGCAATATTACAGGGATTACTTCACAGGAAAGGATAAGGACCTAATATCCTTAAGGGTTGATAGAAAAGTGGAGAAGCCAAAATTCATGATCAAGGATAAGGATGAAATCCTTGCCTGTATAAGAAAACCCTATGCTGTTCCTTCAGAGATGACCATTTTAGACATTTCTAAATACAAGCAAAAGATGCTAAAAAGAACAGAACTGGTTATTGAGGTAAAAGGATGACAAGGGAGTTGGTCTGCACCGTGTGCCCCTTATCATGCAAAGTCATA
Organism: Actinomycetota bacterium; assembly: GCA_003563375.1. Lineage (GTDB taxonomy): Bacteria > Actinomycetota > Humimicrobiia > Humimicrobiales > Humimicrobiaceae > Halolacustris > Halolacustris secundus. Next base: position 6,660 of record PWSB01000110.1, read on the forward strand.
ATAGGGAAAGACGAAAAAATATTGAATCCCGGGGCAAGCTGTAAAAAAGGAAAAAAATATGCTATTGCAGAACTCAAAGACCCCAGGAGGGTGTTTACCAGCACCGTATGGGTGGCTGGAGGAAAGATAAAGAGGGTTCCTGCAAGGACTTCCAGGCCCATAAAAAAAGAAGATTGGCAAAGGGCTGCTAAGATAATAGGAGGCTTAAGGGTGGCCGCCCCCATAAGTTTTAAGCAGGTACTTATAAAAGATTTTTTGGAAGAAGGGATACATCTTGTAGCCACCCGGGAAATATGCCATGAAAAAGATGATAACAGGTGTTAACTGGAAGATACATATAGAGACGGAAAGCAAGGCGATAGACTTTGCGCAGCGGTTTGTACAGGAGCTAACCGCATTGGATACAAGCCTTCTGGATATTTATGTGCTTCCGGATTTCCTATCCTTTAAAAAAGTTACAGATATCCTGGCAAGCCTTCCGGTAGTACCCAGGATATATCATGGGAGGATTACGGAGCTTATACAGGAGAGGTCTCCCCTTTGATGCTAAAAAGCATGGGGGGCAAGTATGTTTTTATCGGGCATTCAGAAAGGAAGAAATATTTTGGGGAAACCGATGAAGAAATAAATAAAAAAATACTGGCATGTTATAGGAACGGGCTGATACCGATAATCCTGGTAGGTGAGACTGAGGAAGAAAAGGAAAAAGGCCTTGCCAGGGATGTGATCAAAAAGCAGCTTACAACAGCCCTTAAAGGAATGCCAAAAAGATTTATGGAGGAATTGGTATTGGTATATGAACCTGTGTGGGGGCCAAACCTCCGAGGCTGGGCAGCGTAAATTATAATAATTTTAAGGACATAATAAAAATAGCTGAAGTAGACGGGCTGGCAATTACCCGTGCCGCCCTCAACCCTTCAGGTTTTATAAGGATCATAAGGCTGGTAGAGCAGGAGGCAAGGAACAGAAAAATATTGCCGCCTGGGAACTAGACATCAAACCAATTTATTTGTTAACAAAAAAATATTGCATAATATACATTTATTATGTATAATATTCCCAATTTATCAATTATTGGCATTATTATGGAAAAGAATATAAAGATTGCTATAGTGGGGGGATCAGGGCTTACCGGGTCTGAGCTTGTCAAAATCCTGATGGGGCACAATTATGCCGAAATAATGTTTATATCCTCAAGAAAATTTAAAGGGATGAGCATAAAAGAGGTATATCCCGGCATTGAGAGTGATCTTGAATATGTTGGGCAAATAGGGCCGGAAGAATTAAAAGAGGCCGATGTATTATTTTTATGCATGCCCCCCCATGATTCTATGAGGTATCTGGATGAAAACCTGGCCTACTGCAAGGGTATGATAATAGACGTAGGCTCAGATTTCAGGATCGGCGACCCTGGCGAATACCAGAGGTGGTACGGGCAGGAACATGCAGCCCCGAATATACTTGACCGGTTTGTGTACGGCCTTCCCGAAATAAATAAAAGTAAAATAAAGGGAGCTAAATTCATTGCAAACCCAGGATGTTATCCTACATCAGCGCTTTTGGGATTATTTCCCATTTTGGACAGCGGGCTGGCCGGGGCAGACCCCCTTATCATAGATTCTAAATCCGGGGTGACTGGAGCGGGCAGAAAACTTGGGGACCCTTATCTGTTCATAAACTTAAACGAGAATTTTTACGCTTATAACCCTGTACTGCATAGGCATATCGGAGAGATGGAACAGGAAGTAGAAAAAATATGTGGAAGAAGGATTGATATAAGTTTTACCCCCCATCTTCTTCCTGTTGCCAGGGGGATCTTTACTGCTATATATATGAATGGAGTTGATATCAGCAAAGAAGACATCAAGCCTCTATATGAAAAATATTACAGCACCAGCGCCTTTGTAAGATACAATGACCGCATTCCTCAGATCAGGGATGTTGCCGGCACAAATAATTGTTTGATCTCAGCTGTATATGATGCCAGGGTAAAGATACTTAAGATATTTACAGCCATAGATAACCTGGTCAAAGGCGCAGCGGGCCAGGCTGTACAGAATATGAACATTGCATTGGGAATAGATGAAGGGGAGGGCCTAAGGCTACAGGGCATAAATACATAAGGGAGAGATATGGGATTTGAGATCATAAAAAAAGGGACTATTACCGATGTGCCTGACTTTTTGGCAGGTACCTGCCACTGCGGCCTAAAGAAACGCAGCAAAAGGGATGATATATGCATTTTATATACACCCAGGGATACAGTCACCAGTGCTGTGTTTACTACCAACAGTTTTGCGGCAGCCCCGGTGATTGTATGCAGGCAGCAGCTTTCCAGAAGCAGGAATATAAAGGCTGTGGTAATAAATGCTGGTATAGCAAATGCATGTACAGGAAAACAGGGCTACGATAATACTTTAAAGACGTTACAGATAGCTTCAAAAAACCTGGATATACCAAAGGGAGAGATACTGGTTGCTTCTACAGGAATCATAGGCAGGCAGCTTCCTATGGATATAATCGAAAAAGGCATCGAAGACTGCAGCAAAAGCCTCAGTACTCAAGGGGGCCACCTGGCAGCTGAAGCCATTCTTACCACTGATAAGATCAAAAAAGAGGCAGCCGTTAGGATCGATGCCGGAAAAGATGAGATCATAATCGGGGGTATTGCCAAAGGTTCAGGAATGGTGGAGCCTGATATGGCTACCATGCTTGCTTTTGTTGCTACAAATGCAAGCATAGACAAACATCTCTTAGACAGGCTTATAAAGCAGGGGACCGAAGACACATTTAATGCCATTACCATAGATGGTTGCCAGAGCACAAATGATATGGTGGTCCTGCTGGCAAATGGCCAAAGTGGGGTCAGCATAGTGGAGGGCAGCCCATATTATAAGGCCTTTAAAGAAGCCTTGTCATATATAATGGGATTTTTGGCAAAAAAGATAGTCCAGGACGGTGAAGGGGCTACAAAGATGGTGGAGATCCAGGTCGACGGCGCCAGGGACACCCATGATGCCAAAACTGTGGCCAGAAAGGTGGCTAACTCAAATCTATTTAAAGCGGCGGTCTACGGACAGGACCTAAACTGGGGAAGGATCAATGCAGCAATGGGTTCTTCTGGAATAGATTTCGATCCGGGCAGGGTGGATATTTATTTAAATGGCACCAGGATAGTAAAAGGGGGGATGGCTGATGAATATGACCAGGACAAGGCTGACAGTTATATGAAAGAAAAAAATTTATATTTCAAAATACTGCTTAATATGGGAAAAGCCGGTGCAAGGATCTGGACATCTGACCTTTCCCATGATTATGTGAGCATTAATTCTGAATATTCTACATAGAGGAGATCATGGAAAAAGGAATAAAATATTTTAATGGCATAATTAACAGTTACTCAGAAAAAGTCGGGTTGCTTCTGGAATCACTGCCCTATATAAAGGAATATTTCAACTGCATAGTGGTCGTCAAGGTAGGCGGTGCCATGATGGAAGATGAAGTTATGCTAAAGAGTGTGTTAGAGGACCTTGTGCTGATGAAATATGTAGGAATAAAAGTGGTCCTGGTCCATGGAGGAGGAAAACAGATAAGCAGGCTGATGCAGGAAAGAGGGATAAAGCCCCGTTTTGTAGACGGTTTGAGGGTGACCGATGAGAAGGTCATAGAGATCGTCAAGATGGTACTGGTAGGAGAGGTCAACAGCAAGGTGGTAAGTTTCTTAAACCGCCATGGAAGGATCGCTATTGGTATCTCTGGAAACGATGCAGGCTTTATAAACTGCAAGAAAAAAAAGTATGTAAAAAGCGGCCAAAATATAGACCTCGGGTTTGTGGGGGAAATAAAAAGCATAGATTCTTCTTTTGTCTTTGGCATACTTGAAGATGGTTTTATGCCTGTCATTGCCACGCTGGGGGTAGATGATGAAGGTGATGTTTACAATATTAATGCCGATACCTGTGCTTCGGAGATAGCAATAGCCCTGGGAGCAGAAAAGCTTATATCACTTACTGATGTAGATGGGATAATGAGGATGGTAGACGGTAGGAAAAAGCTTGTATCCGCAATATCAAAACAAATGTGCATGAAGATGATCTCCACAGGAGAGATAGACAAGGGTATGATACCCAAGGTAGTAGCCTGCATAGATGCTCTGGCCGGCGGAGTGGGAAGAACACACATTTTAAACGGAAACAAAGAGCATTCTGTGCTAGCTGAGATTTTTACAGATAAGGGAATAGGGACCATGATAATAAAGGAGGATCTATAGATATGGGATCAAAGGATAACAGGCAGGTATACGAGCAGGGACAAAAATATATAATGAATACTTACAGCAGGTTGCCGGTGGTCTTTGTAAGGGCTGCCATGGCTTATCTCTGGGATGCCCAAGGCAATAAATACACTGATTATATAGCTGGATATGGGTGCCTTAATGTAGGCCATTCAAATAAAACTGTAGTAAAAGCAATAAAAAAACAGGTTGAAAAGATAATCCAGCCTTCTAATGTCTATTTTAACCTTCCAGGGGTCGAATTGGCCCAAAAACTATGTGAGGCAACCGGTTTCGGAAAGAAGGTGTTTTTTTCAAACAGCGGGACGGAAGCCGTTGAAGGGGCAATAAAGTTAGCCAGAAAATATTCTATCCAGAAATATGGCCAAAACAGGCACGAGATAATCTCTTTTTACAATTCGTTCCATGGCAGGACGCTGGGAGCATTATCAGCTACAGCCCAGTCTATAAAACAAAAAGAGTTTAAGCCTTTGCTAAAAGGTTTTAAGTATGCCAGTCTAAATGACCTGGATTCTGTCAAAAAACAGATAGATGAAAATACGTGCGCTGTGATAATAGAACCCATCCAGGGGGAAGGCGGGGTAAACTGCTCAGATAGAGGCTTTATGGCCCAGCTGGCTGAGGTCTGCAATAAACGAGATATCCTGCTTATTGCAGATGAAATTCAAACGGGTTTTGGCAGGACAGGCAGGATGTTTGCCTACATGTATTATGGGATAATCCCTGATATACTGGTGGTTGCCAAAAGCCTGGGAGGCGGTATGCCTATAGGGGCCATTATCACCGGTGACATGCTTGCGGGCCTATTTGGACCGGGTTCCCATGGCTCTACCTTTGGAGGGAACGCGGCATCATGTGCTGCAGGTTGTGCGGTTTTAGATTTTATAAAAAATAAAAGGCTGGAGGAGAAAGCAGCAAAAAGCGGGGCTTATTTCATGAAAAAACTGGTGGCCCTGAAGAAAAAATACAGCATAATAAAGGATGTAAGGGGTATTGGTCTTATGCTGGGAATGGAATTTGAAAAGCCCATTGCTTCCAAGCTGGTGGAGAAGGCTCACAGGGATTTTTTAGTCATAAACAAGGTCTCAGACCATACACTGAGATTTCTGCCCCCTCTTATTATAAGCAGGTCAAATATAGACAAGCTTATAAGATGGCTTTACAAAAACATAAGCGAGGTCCAGGATGAAGGCTAGACATTTTCTTACTTTAAAAGATATCTCCCAGGAGACCATCGACTATCTGTTAAAACTTGCTACAAGGATAAAAAAGAATAAGTTTCTATGTAAAGACCTTCTGCAGGGTAAATCAATCGGCATGCTTTTTGACAAGCACTCTACACGCACAAGGCTTTCCTTTGAAGCGGGTATAAACCAGCTTGGGGGCAACAGCATATATCTAGATTCAAAGAATATGCAGCTTTCCAGGGGGGAGACCATAGAAGATACCGCCAGGGTGCTTTCAAGATATTTGGAGGGATTGATAATCAGGACTTTTTCCCATCAGACGGTTAAGGATTTTGCCTCCAACAGCAGTATACCTGTTATCAATGGGCTGACTGACAGCTACCATCCATGCCAGGTGCTCTCTGATCTTTTTACCTTATTTGAACTGGGGCTCCTAAAAAAGGGGCTGAAGTTTACTTATATAGGAGACAGCAATAATGTTACTTCAAGCCTTATCATAGGCCTGTCCAAGCTGGGCCTGGATATAACAGTGGGATGCCCAGCAGAATATGAACCCAAAGAAGAGGCAGTTAAAATATTTGACAAGCAGTCAAGGTCAAGCGGCAGCAGGCTGAACATTCTAAATGACCCCTATCAGGCAGTAAAGGAGGCTGATGTCATCTATACTGATGTTTGGGTAAGCATGGGGGATAAGGACAGCAGGAAGAAATTTGAGGCACTGCAGATGTATCAGATAAATAAGAAATTGTTAAGCTATGCGTCCGGTTCCGTGAAGGTCATGCACTGCCTTCCTGCGCACAGAGGCCAGGAAATTACTTCTGAAGTCATGGACGGGGCTAATTCTGTGGTATGGCAGCAGGCCGAGAACAGGCTGCATGCCCAAAAAGCATTATTGGTATATATCTATTCTAGATAGCCTATGAAAAGGGATAAAAGACATAAAGCCATAAAAGAGATAATCTTTAAAAAAAAGATATCCACCCAGGAAGGATTACAGAAAGAACTTGAAAAAAAAGGTTTCCAGGTGACCCAGGCAACTGTGTCCAGGGATATTAATTCCTTGAGGCTGGTCAAAGTCAGGAATTTTCTTCAGGAAGA
>PWSB01000236.1 GCA_003563375.1 Actinomycetota bacterium
AAGATATGGAGATTTGCTGCATCCACATCACAGTCAACTGCGACATGGTCACTTGCCAGCCTGATGAAGTTAGAAGCGATTGTGGTCTTGCCGGTCCCGCCTTTCCCGCTGATTATAGTCAGCTGTTTCATGTCATGATTTCCTTTTCTATTTCCTTTAGTATATTTACAAATTTGCTTGTATAGGCTGGATCATAATCGATTATGGTCTCTCCTCTTGAATAATGCCTTGCAATTTCAGTGTCATCAGGTATTTTTTCCAAAATCTTAATACTTTTTTCATTGCAATACTTTTCAACCTCCTCATCCCCTATACCATCCCGGTTTATTATGACCCCGAATGGTTTTTTTAAATCTTTTAATACATCAATAGAAAGTACTAGGTCATTTAAACCGTAAGGGGTAGGTTCGGTGACTAAAATACAGTAATCACAATCTTTTACTGCAAAGACCATTGAGCAGGATGTCCCCGGAGGACAATCCATTATTACCAATCCCTGGTCGGAAATGTAGCTGTCCAGAGCAGCCTGTACAGATACAGTCCTCATTGATCCAGGGTTTAAGTCTCCCATATAATAGTCTATATTAGGTTTAGCGGCACCTTTTTTTATGACCCCTACCGCAACCTCTTTTTCTCTGACAGCCCCCGGCGGCCCCACCAGCAGGCATCCTCCGCAGCCATGGCAGAGTTCTGGAAAAAATATTACCTCTTTGCCGACTACCGCAACAGCATTATAGTGGCAAAACTCTGCGCATTTTCTAAAATCGGCTCCGGTATCCGTTAAAAAATAAGGGTGTTTTATAGATACCTTTTGTATATTTTTTATCTGAGGTTTTAGGAAAAAACTTGAATTGGGGGCCTCTACATCATAGTCTAAAAACTGGCAATAACCTACAGCCAGAGCCAAATTACAGGCAATAGTAGTCTTGCCGGTCCCGCCTTTTCCACTGGCTACTGATATTATCAATTTAACCTCTACCTCCCCCTCCCATACCGAAGTGGGAGCCCACATCAGGCCCTTTTGTTTCATCAAGCTGACCAGCTTTAAACTTTTGAACAGCTTCATCGACTCTTCCGCTGATACCCGAATAGACCTTAATACCAGCAGCAGATAGCACCTTAAAGGCATTAGGCCCTACATTTCCGGTTATAACAGCTTTAGCTCCTCGACTTGCCACCATCTGGCCGGTCTGTATCCCGGCCCCTCCCATAGCTCCCCTGGCTTCATTTGATACATGGTCGAAGGTGTCATCTTCTGTATTATAAAATATAAAAAAGGGACATCTTCCAAACCTGGAATCTACATTTGATTCAAGGCTCGTTCCGGTTGAAGATAATGCTATTATCATTTTTATAACCATTCCTTTCGCTTCGCCCAAAGGCACAAAACGGGATGGAAAACCCGTTGCCCTTGAGTCTTTTTTAACAAATTTGGTTTTCTTTTCAGACTTTCCTCCTTTACTTGAAATCAATAAGCCTCTTATTACATTTAGGACATTTTATGTTGCTAAGTTTGTATTCTTTATCACCCGCATCTTCCTTTTTTACAAAAAAATGGTAATTTCCACTGGTGCATTTAGAGCTTATCAAGTTTTTATGGGCAATATAATTGCCCCCTTCAAATTTTATTGCCTTCCCCTGCATCAGAGAGGTTGCAATTTTTCTTCTAGCAGACTGGAGAAGCCTCTGAAAAGTGGATCTGGAAATACCCATTTGCTTGGCTGCTTCAGTCTGTTTTATATTGTGTCCATCTTTAAGCTTTAAAGCTTCCATTTCTTCGATGGTCAAGCTTTCAGTCTCAATGTTTTCTATTGATGCGCCCATCGGTTTATACAAAACGTAGAGCGGGAGCTTATCGACTATTTTCCTTATCTTGGGTCTTGCGGTCATTCTCTTACCATATCGATATTGCAATCAGGACATTTTTCCTCATAACAGGGGACCCCTGCTTTATGCTCTACTTTTTTACCACAACTGGGACAGACGCAATAACCTCCCTGCCCTGAACCCTGTCCACCCATTCTTCCTCTACCGCTTCGGCCTAGTCCTTTTCCTTGCTCTTGGCCGCTTTGCCCTGTCCTGTTTGCTCTTGGCATGATATATCCTCCTTATGGTCACATTCTGTTTTATTGATACCGTAGCCTTTGCCTTTGCCTGGGTTGCAAATACTTTGTCCTCCGACCAGGCCGCCTTTAAGAAACTTTTTGACTACTTCTTCGATTTGGCCCTGTATTCCCAGGATCACATCTATACCTTCAACTTTAAATAATTGTTGGGCCCTTGTCCCCATGCCTCCCGCTATAATATATCTTACTTCCCTATCAGATAGGAATCTCGGTAGAAAACCAGGGTGGTGTCCAGGATTTTCTATTACTTTTTTGCCGATGACCTTATTCTCTTCAACTTCTAATATGGTAAATTGCGGACACCTGCCAAAATGTGGGGAGACCTGGCCTTTGTCTGTCGAAATAGCTATGTTCATAAATTGTTACTCCTTAATATAATATATTTATTATTTAAACTGCTGATCCTTCCTTTATCTTCCAGCCACCTGCAAACTTTTATTATCTCGTTTATATTCAGACCTAATGAAAGACCAATGTCTTTGGCTGTGGAGGGCCTTCTTTTTAATAGCTGCAAGACTTTTTTTTCTAGATTTATGATATCCCCCCTATATTCTGTGCCGCTTGCCTTGTCTATTATTTCAGCTTTTTCCCCTAATATTTCTTTGATTTTTTTAATATTATCAATATCTGGAAGACTCAAGCCGTCTTCTGCAGGAAACCTTACTGCAGTGTTTAAGTGTATTTTTTCGATTCTGCCTTCCAGGGTTTCTATTATATCTTTGAACATATGTCCGCATGCTGCGCTGTCATTTATTTTATTCAATATCATGACCTCCAACCAGATCTTTCCCTTAAACTTGTCACTTAATTTTTTTAAACCCTCTATATTCTTTTCAAATTCAACTCCCGGGGCAGGCCGGTTAATCTTTTTTAACAATATGCTGGAAGGTGCATCGAGAGAAACTTTTATAAGATCAGCATTGCAAATATCATCAATCACCCCCTGGCTGGAAAGCGTTGCGCGTCCTGTCAGGACTAAAACAGGTATATCTGTTATTTCTTTGATCTCACTTATGTACCTTGAAATAAGTATGTTCAATGTAGGTTCTCCGGAACCTGAAAAAGATATATATTTTATGTCTGGGTGTGAGTTTATATTTTTTTTGACTTGTTTTTTAAAGTCTTGGAAATCTATATCCGCATACTTCTTTCGTTCCAACGTCTTAATAGTAGTCTTTCCAAGCTGGCAGTATACGCAATCATAAGGGCAGACCTTAAAAGGTATGATATCTATCCCCAATGAGTGACCAAACCTTCGGGACAAGACTGGGCCATAAATTATGGCATTATTCTCTTTAAAACCTAACCGTTTTTCCTGTGCTTCCATAAACAAGCCTTTTTCCAAAATATTTTTTAAACAAGTGATAATGGTTGACCCCGCTGCAATGAAGGGGCATTATATTG
>PWSB01000020.1 GCA_003563375.1 Actinomycetota bacterium
AAAATAATTGTTAAAAATTGCATTCTATAGGCATATTATCTATTATATAATGGAATTGGAATTTGCCGTATTATCTATAAGGGTTTATGTATAATCGCAAGCAAAAAAAATGCTTAAATATTATAGGGTCCTGTTTGTGCGTGTTTTTGATCTTATCCCTGGCAGCCTGCAGGTTGTCCGAGCGGGAAGTAGAAACAGGTATTGAACCGGAAGTGCTGGAGGCAGAGGAAGAAGAAGGCCCCCATGAAGATACTGACAGGCCTCCTGCCATAGAAATATCCATATGGGATTGCCTTGATGCAAAAGAAAGGATGGCCCTTATGGATTCGGTAGAGGAATTTACAGAAAAAAACCCTGGAACAAATATAGGAGTAAGGCATATAAGAAGTGAAGAGGAGCTTTTGGACCAGTTCGAGGCTGCCAGCCTTGCGGGCTCAGGTCCTGATATAGCTATTGTCGACCTGGCATCAGTCCAGCGCATGGCTGAAAGCAATGTGATAAAAGAAATAACTGATGTCCAGTACAACCGTTTCTGGGATGGCCTGACTGAGATTTCAGAGCATAACGGCAGGAAATATATGGTTCCTTTTAGGGTAACCGATTTTTTAGTCTTCTACTACAATAAGGATTTTGTGGAAAGGGCGCCGAGGGATTTTGAATCTTTGGTGGAATATTGCCTTGAGGAAAGCAGTTCTGATGATCCGGGTTATGGTTTTGTCTTAAACCACAATGAGCCTGACTGGATAATCCCTTTTATAGGAGGTTATTCAACCTGGGTTATAGATTATTCAAATTATTCCTTAAGCCTGGATACCAGAGCCATGGAAAATACTCTTGAGTTTCTCTTAATGCTCTATGATTCCAGCGAGCCGATCATAGAAGACATGCATTATGAGGAAATGGATACCTTGTTTAAGAGCGGTGATATTCATATGATCATTAATTCTTTTAGGGTAAGGGACCAATACCTGGAGGAGGGTATAAATCTGGGGACTTCCATAATACCGCAAGTCTATGGGGAGGGAAAAAATCCCACTCCCCTGATAAGCGGGGTCGGGCTTATTTTAAATTCAAACAGTTTCGGGGAGGAAGAGCGGGTTGCCAAAGATTTCATTGAATTCATCCTTTCTACAGAGCAGCAGGTCGAATGGACTAAAAAAACCAATACCATGCCGGCAGTAGTCGCGGCCAGCGAAGATAACTATTTTAAAAATAATGATATTTTAAGCAATGTCTTAAGGCAAGCCGAGATTTCGAGAGGCATCCCTCCTGAGAACATAATGAGGGTATTGAGGGATTCGATCAGGATAAATGTACCAAGAGTAATATCTGGAGAGCTGGATGTAGATGAAGCGGCAAAAAAGATACAGGATGATGCATTGAGGCTTAGGTCAGGCAATGTTACTATCGAGGCCCTAAGAGAAGAATTGCTTCAATAAGGAGGTTTGTAAAAAATGCAAGATTATGAGGGAAAAAGTTTCAGGTCTTTTTTTATAAAAGGATTAATAGTTTTAATGGCGGTAACAGCCTTTCTTTTTATCGGAGGAATACTGACCCTGGGTATCGTCTCTGCAGCCAATAATATTTCTCCTGGAGAACTTTTGTGGGGAGGGGCCCGACAAGAAGAAGAGAGAGTACAAGAGATTCCTAGAGAGGAGCAGATAGAACCACCAGACAGCCTTCCCGGCCTTTCAGAGGAAAGTCAGCAGGAAGTACCTTCACTTATGGCTATTGACCAGGCCATAAGCCAGATAGCAAACAGGGTGACCCCTTCGGTGGCAAATATCAGGGTAAGGGTCAGGCAGGAAGATATTTTTGGAAACGAGACATTTGCAGACGGCGTGGGCTCAGGGGTTATCTTTTCCGAGGAAGGGTATATTATAACCAACAGCCATCTGGTCGACCAGGCTGTAGACCTATTGGTCCGCTTCCATGATGGTTCTGAGCACCCTGCAGAGCTGGTAGGGGCTGACGCCAATACGGATGTGGCCGTAATTAAAATAGATGCAGGGGGATTGGCTGCAGCAGAATTTACCTCTATTGAAAATGTAGAAGTAGGATCTTTGGCAATAGCCATAGGAAGCCCATTCGGGCTTGAGCAGACGGTTACCATGGGTGTGGTAAGCGCAAAGGGTAGGGAAATTGCCATTTCAACTGATACCCTGCCCATGGTGGACCTCATTCAGACAGATGCTTCAATAAACCAGGGCAATAGTGGAGGGCCATTGGTAAATTCAGCAGGCCAGGTCATAGGTATAAATACATTGATACTTTCCCCGGTAGGCACAAGTGCTGGAGTGGGATTTGCTATTCCCAGCGATACTGCCATTAACATAGCCCGGCAGATCATAACGTACGGAAGGGCAAGGATACCGTTTATAGGAATAGAAATGGGAGAAAATACTACGGATATTATGGGAGTGTACATAACTGATGTAATGAATAATTATCCGGCCCAACGAGCGGGGATGCGAAGCGGAGATATAATAGTAAAGTTTGACGGTATCGAGGTCAAGTCACCTTATGAGCTGCTTGCCCAGATCTTAAGGAGGAACGTTGGTGATGAAATAGAGCTCACCGTACACAGGGACGGAAACTATTTGAACTTGGTGCTGGAACTGGTAGAAGCGCCCAATGACTAAGGACCCAAGGATGTTTTGGAAGAATTTGATATAAATAAGAAAAAACCAGTAGATGAAAAAATACTGATAAAAAAATCAAAACATGGAGACAGAGCTGCATTTGAGAAGCTTGTCAGGCGGTATTCGAAGTATGTCTACACCACGGCCTTTTTTATGTTGAGGGATACCCATGATGCCGAAGATATAAGCCAGGAAGTATTTGTAAAGGTCTACCTTTCCATAAAAGGGTTCAGGGGGCTTTCAAGTTTTAAAACCTGGTTGCGCAAATTAACTGTAAATACATGCATAGACAAGATAAGGCTTAAATCCAAGACCAAGGATAAAAAGATAAGCCTTGATAAGATAACCGAGGATTATGAGATCGTTTTTGAAAAACACGAGCAGAATCTTGAAAAAGACTATTTTACTACAGAAACCCTAAAGGATGTTCTTGGCATCATGGTGGATCTTGATGAAAATTATAGGATACCCCTTATATTGAGAGATCTGCAGGATTATAGTTACAGGGAGATAGCCAACTTGACCGGCAAGCCTATAGGTACAGTAAAAACAAATATTCACCGGGCTAGAAATTTAGTCAAAGAAAGGATTGGGAGAGGCAAAAGGGATCATGGGTGAACTAAAAAGATACATAAAACTGGCCAAGGGTATTACCATACAGCCTGTTGACGAACAGATAGAGGATAAGATAATGGAGAGGATCTCTAAAGTCAAGGATTCTGACATGCTGCTGTTGGACGAAAAATTTCTTGAATACGTCAAGAGAAACAATTCCAGGTTATACCTATTTATGGAAAATATAAGAAATAATCCCCTCAGGTTTTCTATATTGTTGTCTTTAATCCTGCTGTTTTCTTTCTTCTGCGCTTATGAGTTTAAAAAATTAAG
>PWSB01000070.1 GCA_003563375.1 Actinomycetota bacterium
AATGCGGCAGTGGTCTTGCCTTTGCCGTCTCCTGTGTTTACCAGCACCTGTCCTTTTTTATGTTCCATGGTATAGATTTTATTAAATCAGGCAGAAATTATAAACCATCATTTAATATTTTATAAAAAAGATCTATATCCATATTTTTTCTAAACAGAGCGGCCAGCTGGTCATACTGCTTCTGCTTGAAGTCCTCATAAGAAGTATCCTGTTTAAGGTTTAAGCTTATGCCATTTAAAGCAGCTACATACCCCAAAAGACATTCTTTCAGCTTAAAGTTGTCAAACAGCCCATGTATATAGGTGCCCAGGACCAGGTTATTTGAGTTTCTATTTATTTTAAGGCAGCCATCTTTTTGACCGGCTTTTTTCCCTTCCCTTTTGGTTATGATAAAGGGTGGGTCCAAATATCCGGTTGAATGGGTTTTTCCCATGTGTATCTCATAACCCTTAAATGTTTCCTGCCTGCACCTTTTTTTTAAGGCTGCCCGGTTTAGCTCAAACTCTACCTGGCTGGTGTTTTTTTCTGTGAAGAATTCAGTTGTTGTATCCAATATTTTCAGCCCTGAAACGCTCTGGATGCTGGATTCAGCCTGGTGCCGGTCAACTATCCTCCCTCCAAGCATCTGGAAGCCGCCGCATATTCCTATTATGGAAGCACCTTTTCTATACATTGAAATAAGCGTATCTGCCATTTTTGTCTTTTTTAAATATAAAAGGTCCGATATGGTGCTCTTTGAGCCTGGTATTATTATTAAATGCGGCTCTATGCTTTTAAGCTGGTAATCTTTTTTTACATAGGTAAGCTCTATATCCTGTTCAATCTGCAAAGCATTAAAATCAGTGAAATTAGAGATATGGGGCAGATAAATTACTGCTACTTTAAGCTTTCCCTTTCCCCTTTTTTGTTCTATTTGTCTCTCCAGATTAACCGAATCCTCCTCGTCTAAAACAATATCATCAAAATAGGGTATGGTTCCCACCACGGGAAGGTTAAGTTTTTCCTCTATCCACCTTATTGCAGGGTCCAGTAGCTTTTTGTCTCCCCTGAACTTATTTATAAGGAGCCCTTTAAAATATTTCTGGTATTTGGGGGGCAATATTTTAACTGTGCCGTAAAAACTGGCAAACACCCCGCCCTTATCAATATCTGCCGCAAGTATCACCGGGGAGGCGGCAATCTGTGCGGTAGCCATGTTGACAATATCATTTTCAAGCAAGTTGATCTCCGCAGGGCTCCCAGCCCCTTCTATTACCAGGTAGTCGTATTTTGACTTAAGTTTTTTTATGATCTCTTCTATCCTGGACAAAAATATTTTCTTTTTACTCTCATACTCCGAAGCGGTCATGTCCCTTAAGACTTTACCCATAAATATAATCTGGGCAGAGGTATCTTTTACCGGCTTTATAAGTATGGGATTCATATATACGGAAGGCTTAAGCCCCGCAGCTTCAGCCTGCATCACCTGGGCCCTTCCCATCTCTTTCCCCTCAGCGGTGACATAGGAATTCAGTGCCATATTCTGTGATTTAAAGGGACAGACAGAATAGCCGTCAGAAGCAAGAATCCTGCATATAGCCGCAACCGCAACACTTTTTCCTACATGGGAACCAGTCCCCTGCACCATTATCGCCTTCATCTTTTGTCCCCCAAAATGTTAAGCACCTCTTCCTTTGATTTTACTACATTAGCGCCTAATCCTATCACTTTATGGTAGAGTTCTTTGGCCTTTCCCCCGGTATGGTCCCTGGCGCTGATATCTTCTTCATCAATCACTACTACTTCTTTTCCCATCTCCAGGGCCTGCCTTGCGCTAACCAGGTTGGAAAAATTTCCGTGGCCAAACTCAAGGGGTGCCAGGATCACATAATCGCTTCCCCTTATAAATTCAAGGTTCTTGTTCTGGGCCCACAGGCTTACAGGTGAAAAAGGGGCTTCACTTACAAAGGGTATCCCCAGCCTCTGGGCTGTGTCCTGGTCTGTGTCCAGGTTGTTTACCACCCCGCAGCTTAGCTTATAGCCGTGGGAATATAGCATGCTCAGCAAAGGGGAAGCCGCCCCTCCCCCTGCTATTACATGTATCCGGATATCCTTTATATTCCCGGACCTGGGAGGCTGGGTATTAAAGGTGGGGTTTATATAAAGCTTTCCTGTAAAGGGGTTCTTGGCCACATACACCTCGCTTGAGAAAACCCGTTCAATGTTCTCTTCGGTAACCACTTCCTCCACCTCACCGAAATCAAAAACTCCTCCGTCTTTTAGGAACAAGACCCTATCGGAGTACTGTATGGCCAGGTTTATATCATGGAATATGCCTACTATGGTCTTCCCGTCCTCGGTATTGAGCCTTTTAAAAAGGTCCATAAGCTCTATCTGGAAGTTTATATCAAGGTGGGAGGTGGGCTCGTCTAAAAGTATCAGGGGGCTGTCCTGGACCAGGGCCTGGGCAATTATTACCCTCTGCTTTTCTCCGCCTGAAAGCTCGTTGTATCTCCTGTTTACAAAATCATGTAGCCTGGTCTTATCCATAACCTCGTCCACAGCCTTCTCATCTGCGGCCCTGAGGGAATCAAACCGGTTTATATAGGGGTACCTGCCCATAGCCACCATTTCCCTGACCGTGAAATTGAACCCGGGATCTGTGCTCTGGGGCACCACGGCCACAAGCTTTGCAGCCTCCTTTGAGGCCAGGCTGGAAAGGTCGGCATCCCCTATGCTGATCCTTCCCTCATATTTTTTTAAAACCCCGCTGATTATATTTATCAAGGTGGATTTTCCGCTGCCGTTAGGCCCCAGTATGGACATAAAACAATTTTTGGCCACCCCGAAACTTATATTCCTTAACACGGGAACAGAGTTATAGGAAAAACTTAAGTTTTCTATATCCACCATATTCAATTAAAACACCTGCTTTTTGGACCTTATCAGAAGATATAGGAAAAAGGGGACCCCCACAATAGAGGTTACTATGCCCACGGGTATCTCCCTGGGGATCAGCACCATCCTGGCCAGGGTGTCTGAACCAAGCAGTACTATGCCCCCGGCTATGGCAGAGGTAGGATAGAGGACCTTGTGGTCCGGTCCCACTATAAGCCTCAATATATGGGGGGTTACCAGCCCCACAAAACCTATAAGCCCGCTTACCGAAACAGCCGCGGCAGCGATAAGGGAAGCAAGGATTAAAAGGAATTTTTTTATCTGCTCGGTATTTACACCCAATTGGGTGGCCCTGTCATCCCCCAGGGAAATTATATTAAGCTCGTTCATAAAAAATACTGCCAGCCCCAAGAGGACCAGTATCACAGGTGCTATCACAGCCAGCTGATACCATGTGGATGCGGTAAGCCCGCCCATGAGCCAGAATATGACCCGGGCCATGTCATGTGCCCTAAACAGCAGCAGAAAAGAATTTATAGAGCTTAGAAGAGCACTTAAGGCAACCCCTGCAAGAAGCAGGGTAAGCACCGATACCCTGTTTCTTACCCTGGATATGTTATACACCATAAGGGTTACAGCTAT
>PWSB01000002.1 GCA_003563375.1 Actinomycetota bacterium
CCTCTTATTGGTTTAAATTGGATATAAGTCCAGCTGATTTTTTGGCAAAAGGTTTAAGGGCATAACTTAACAGACCTCTTTTGAGAAGTGGCCCATCTCCATGTTTTTTTTAAATAGTTTCAGCCAAAAGCTGTATTCTGCCTCATCGGATATATTATCCGCATTATTTTGAGGCAGTTCTGTGTACAGGTTAAAATAGTTCTGCCTATCCTGTACCGAATCAATGAAAAGGCTGAAAGAGGGGCTTACGCTTTCTGGGACACTCAGCTCCTTAAGTGAACGCAGGTACTGCCCGTATTGCCTGCTCAAGATCTCAGCATAAACGGGCTTTAGGTCCTCTTTTATATTGAATTCACTTAAAAGGGGCAAAATCCTTTTAAAATACTTCTCCCAGACAGCAAAAAAGTCATTGCAGAAATTATAGAAATCAGTTATCTCGCTGTCGCCATTATCGGACTCTATGCCCATGTTCCATAAGAGGTATGAGGCTTTGATTTCGAGCTTAAAGGTCAGCTCTTCTGATAGGTAATTTATTTGCTTCTCTAAAACCAACTTCCCACCTGTTAGAATTAATTAGTATAAATTAATTATAAGGGTTAGTACTATTTAAAGTAATAACACTAGGTATAGTATCCGCATATAAAAGGATTGGTTTTTAACTGGCCATATGACCAGTTAAAATATTTAGCCCTTAACTTCTTCTTAAAAGGGGGGCGTCCTTGCCCCCCTGCCCCTGCTTTATTCAAAATGCCCCTTTATAAGGTTTATGAGCTCATCTACATGCCTTTCCTTGTCCTGGGCAAGCTTTTTCCAAAAATCAATGCATTCGCTGCAGCCTTCCGCGTCACCCATATAGTTGTTTTTTATCCTCCAAAGGCTTTTGTTCTCTTCGGTAAGCTGGGCCATAAGATTATAGGTATTATTGTCTAGCATATCATCCTCCTCATATTGTAATGTCAATAACAGTCAGGCAGGCACCTGCTCCTTTGACTCCCTTCCCCAGTGCCTGTGCTGGGCAACAGCATCCTTGAACCTGCCCACAAAATTATCCAGGCTTGAAGTATCCCTGGCTGTGACCACCCCCAGATCGCTTTGGGCCTCCCCCTCTGACAGGGTTATATTTTCTGGTATATCCGATTTTAAGATAAGGTCGATACCCTCACCTATTGCCCCTATGGGTTTACAGTGGCGGTAGGATTCATTTATAAAGTGCAGTGCGTCCCCCTGCATCCCCAGGGCCTGGATACATTTTTGGCCGCCAGGTACAAGCACGGCATCAAACAATACCGAGGCCGTGGTCTCATAGTTTTTTTCCGCTTCTATTTCCTGGCCCCCGGCGCTTTTTAGCATCCCCTGGTGCTTGGATATCACGTTAAGATAGGCTCCGGCTTCCATCAAGGCTTCCTTTATTTTCATAAATGATCCATAGTCAAATCCTTCTGCACAGAGCACAGCGATCTTCCTGCTCCTGATGCTGTCTTTTACTGTATTTTCCTGGCTTAGCGCCCTGGAGACCTTTTTTCTTGCTTCAGTCTCCCTAAGGTCAGGGGACTTTTTAAGGCTTTGGGGCATAACTCCCACCCCCTGGGCCGCTTCTCTGGCCATATCCTCATCAACATTGCTAAATGATTGCAGAACCTTCTCCCTTATCTCTTTACTGTTGACCTTTCCCAGTTCAAAATGGAGGGCTTTTACAATGTGCTCCTTTTCAGGCTCAGACATGCTGTTATAGAACATTGCAGCCTGGCTGTAATGGTCCAAAAATTTTTCACTTCTCTCCCTTATCTTTTTGCCTTCCACCTTTTCTGTATAGTGCTTATATGCGCCCTCCTGCTCTGTGCCGGGCCTGGGCTTTCCTTTACCTACCGTGTTTGGAAAGTAACTTATCGGCCCCTTGTTTATGGTCATCCGGTTGTAGCCTTCCCTCTGATTGTTGGCCACAGGAGATATGGGGCGGTTTATGGGTATTTCCTGGAAATTTGGCCCCCCCAACCTTATAAGCTGGGTGTCAAGGTAGGAAAAAAGCCTCCCCTGCAAAAGAGGGTCATTGCTAAAGTCAATACCCGGCACCACATTTGCGGGGCAGAAGGCCACCTGTTCAGTCTCTGCAAAAAAGTTATCAGGATTTTTATTTAACACCATTTTCCCTATTTTTTTCAAAGGTACCTCTTCCTCAGGCCATATCTTGGTAGGGTCAAGTATATCGAAATCAAAATCAAACTCATTTTCCTCTTCTATTAACTGTATAGCCAGCTCATATTCGGGAAAATCTCCCATCTCAATAGATTCCCACAGGTCTCTCCTATTGTAATCAGGGTCTTTGCCGGCTATTTTTTGTGTCTCGTCCCAGACTAGGGAATGTACCCCCAGAACAGGTTTCCAATGAAATTTTACAAACCGTCCCTTCCCCTGGGCATTCACCAGGCGGAATGTATTTACCCCAAACCCGTCCATCATCCTATAGCTTCTGGGAAGGGCCCGGTCGGACAGGAGCCACATCATCATATGGGTGGTCTCGGGAGCCGTAGCCACAAAATCCCAGAATGTGTCATGGGCTGCTGAGGCCTGGGGCATCTGGTTATGCTGTTCTGGTTTAATAGAATGGACAAGGTCAGGAAACTTGATAGCGTCCTGTATGAAAAAAATAGGTATGTTGTTGCCCACAAGGTCATAATTCCCTTCCTCGGTATAGAATTTGGTTGCAAATCCCCTCACATCCCTTACCGTGTCAGGGGAGCCCCTAAAACCCACCACGGTAGAAAACCTTACAAACACCGGAGTCTTGGCAGAGGGATCCTGCATAAACTTTGCCTTGGTGTATTCAGCCATTGGCTCATATACCTGAAAATAACCATACGCCCCGGACCCCCTTGCATGGACCACCCTTTCGGGTATCCTTTCATGGTCAAAGTGGGTGAGTTTTTCCCGGAAATGGAAATCCTCCAAAAGTGTTGGCCCTCTTGGGCCGGCTTTAAGGGAATCATCCGTGTGATCTACCCTGACCCCCTGGTTGGTAGTCAGAAAATCCCGGTCAGGATCCTCCTGGAAAGGTTTCATGCTTTCCGATTTTTTATCTTTTTTATTATTTTTCTCTTTATCCATGGTCAGTCCTTTCACGAAAATAATAGATACTTTTGTTTTAAATTTATATTTTAAAAATATATTTGTCCAACCAATAAATATTTACTTATTGCGCCTGTTGTTTATGTAATTTTTAAATACTTTATAAAAATTTATTTTATTTATATTATTTGAATTAACTAACAAAAAAGGAGGAATAATGAAAAAATACGGCGTTCTGTTGGGAATGATCGTTTTACTTGCTTTTTTTATCACCTCAGGCTGCCGCCCTCCGGGGGAACCTGTTGTACCTGAAGAAGAGCCCCTGGTCGAAGACATCGAGGCCGTCGAAACGCACCAGGTAGGCCAGAGGGTCACGGTTGGTGATATTGTATGGGAAATCACTGAAGTTGAGGACCTGGGGACAGAGCTCATACATGAAGATGTGACCG
>PWSB01000196.1 GCA_003563375.1 Actinomycetota bacterium
TAGACCCTGCCAAGGTTACCAGGTCAGCCATACAGAACGCAGCTTCCATCGCAGGTCTCCTGCTCACCACTGAAGTGGTAATAGCTGAGAAACCTGAGAAGGACAAGGGTCCGGCCATGCCCGGAGGCGGAGGTATGCCTGGAGGTATGCCTGGTGGTATGCCGCCTATGTAATAGACAAAGGAAAAGCTGGTCTAAAAGGCCAGCTTTTTTTTTGCCGCAAAAATCCAATATTAGGGAAACTAGTACTTCATCTTTTGACTTAAAATCCATATTTGCTACTTGTCCATGATAAATTAGTATGTTATCCTGGTACAAATATTTGGCAATTTATTAACGTGGGGCAAAAATGAAAAAAGTTTTGTTAATCGCCCTGATTGTTTTGCTTGTAGGGTCTTTACTGTTTTTCCTACTTCGTCTTACCGGCAGAAAAGAGGATAGGACAGTAATTGAAGGCCTCCCTTCCGAGGTAAGCAAATTCTTGACCGAGCAGGATATTGAAGAGCTGCAATCACATGGTTTCCCTATTTATTTTGGCCTCAACCCTCCCAATATCGAGGGTACTTACTTTACTGACAGCACAAGAGTCGACTTTGATAAGATGAACAGCATATCCGTAGACTCTGGGATCAGGAACTACTACAGGTCATTCAGCAACCAGACAGAGGAGCTTGAAATCACCTTTGGGGTGGAGCATCCTTCAGGAGATTATGTAAGGGAAAGCCGGGGAGGATATATTTCCGGAGACGGTAACAGGTTTACTGTGTACCAGAAAATGGTAAATAATTATGACGGTACTATAAGAGCTACTACTGTTGAAATGATTTCGGGGCATCTTGATGAAGATAACAATATCGCTGATTTTAAGATTGCTGGGTTGATGACGGAAATACGGTACCCCTACAGCCGTTTGGTCAACAGGCTCAGCTCATATTTAAACAGGCGGGGCGGCAACCCCATGCCCGAAGGCAATATAAGGATCAGTTCTGAAAGGGATGGAGTTGCCGAAAGGGTAGAATAGACAGGTTTAGAGATTTAATGCTTTGGGCCTGCTTGTTTACTGTGTATGATATTACTTTCAAAATTGAATAAATCATCAACTTATAGTAATATTTTTTTAACTTGAAATCAGAGAAAGCCTGGAGTTGGGTTTAACCTTTTTTTACAAAACTTTATCGGTGATATTAGCTTACCTTTTTGGTGCTATACCAACTGCTTATGTCATCTACTGGTTTAAAAAAGGCTCTGATATAAGGGCTGAAGGCAGCGGCAATGTAGGGGGCACCAATGTGGCCAGGACAATCGGCCCTGCTGCGGGAATAATTACTATCCTTCTGGATATTTTCAAGGGTTTTTTACCGGTTATGGTCCTCTACCTCATTTTTCCGGACAACCTTCTTCTATTAAGTATTGCCTCGGTAGCGGTCATAGCAGGACATGATTTTCCGGTATATATCAAGTTTAAAGGCGGTAAAGGTATCGCTACCTCTTTCGGTGTCATAGTAGGGGTTTGTGCCTTTCCGTTTACCGCCCAGCCTGTATATATGAGGGTTGCTCCAATATTTACAATTTTGGCCTCGGCTGCTATTTTCTTCTTTATATTCAAGATAGTATCCGTTTCTTCAATTGCCGCAGCGGTAGCCACGCCGCTTTCGTTCTATTTTTTTGGCTACCCGGTTATAATAGTTATAACCGCAACATTTTGGTCTGTGCTGGCTCTGGTGACGCATAGGAGCAATATAAAAAGATTAATAAGAAAAGAAGAGAAAAAAATTAAGGGAAGAGGGGCTTAGATGGAAATAGAAATCGGCAAGGGGAAGACAGGAAGAAGGTCTTATGGTTTTGATGAGGTAACTGTTGTACCCAGCAGGAGGACCAGGGATCCCGAAGATGTGGACATCACTGCCAATATCGGTGGCTACAGCCTGGATATACCCTGCCTGGCTTCGGCGATGGATGGCGTGGTGGATGTGACTATGGCCAAGGAGATGGGAAAGCTTGGGGGATTGGCGGTATTAAACCTTGAAGGCATACAATGCAGGTATGAGGACGGCAATGCCCAGCTTGAGAAGATCGCAGATTTTGAGCCTGCTGAAGCTACCAGAAAGCTGCAGGAGATCTACAGGGAACCGGTCAAAGAAGAACTTATATCAAAAAGGATAAGCCAGATAAAACAGTCTGGGGTCATAACCTGTGCATCCCTTACTCCCCAAAAGGTAGAAAAATTTCATAAAGCGGCAATCGACGCTGGGCTGGATATACTGGTAATACAGGGTACCGTAGTAAGCGCGGAGCATGTAAGCAAGACCAAAAACCCCCTTGACCTAAAAGAGTTTATCCCCCGCTGCCCCATACCGGTTATAGTGGGCGGCTGCGCATCCTATTCTTCTGCGCTCCACCTGATGAGGACGGGGGCTGTAGGGATACTGGTCGGGGTAGGTCCTGGAGCGGCCTGCACTACAAGGCAGGTATTGGGAATAGGTGTCCCCCAGGCCACAGCCATAGCAGATGCTTCAGCCGCAAGGATGAGGCATCTTGAGGAAACTGGTAAATATGTTTCTGTAATAGCTGACGGCGGTATGAGGACCGGCGGGGATATTGCCAAGGCTATAGCCTGCGGTGCGGACCTGGTGATGATAGGGTCTCCTCTTTCCAGGGCTAAAGAGGCCCCGGGCAAAGGGTATCACTGGGGGATGGCAACATTCCATCCCGAACTTCCCAGGGGGACCAGGATAAAAACAGACATAGCGGGAACCTTGGAGGAAATACTGGTAGGCCCGGCTTTTGAAAATGATGGCACTTTAAATCTTTTTGGGGCTCTTAGGACCTCTATGGCTACCTGCGGATATGAGAATATCAAGGATTTTCAGAGGGCTGAGGTATTGGTGGCCCCATCTATTAAGACCGAAGGCAAACTGCATCAGAGAGAGCAGAGGATAGGGATGGGATTATAGGATATGGAGAACAGGTCACTAGTGGGAATGGATACAGTACTGGTAATAGATTTTGGCGGACAGTACAGCCAGCTTATAGCCAGGAAGATAAGGGAGCTGAGGGTTTTTTCTGAGATGGTGCCCTACGATATCCCTTTTGAAAAAATAAAGGAAAAGAAACCCAAAGCCCTTGTATTCTCCGGGTCCCCTTACAGCCTGGGCACTAGAAAGTTCCCCCAGGCATATGATAGGTTTTTTTCATTGGGCATACCTGTCCTGGGCATTTGTTTCGGCATGCAGCTCATAGCTTCGCTTCTTGGGGGAAAGGTTTCTGCCAGCGGAAGCAATGAATACGGGAAGACAGAGATAAACCTGGATATAAGTTCTCCTCTTTTTGATGACCTGAATCAGGTTGAGATAGGCTGGATGAGCCATAAAGACAGCGTGGAAAAGGTCCCCAAACCTTTTAAGATCATTGCCTCCACAGCAAACCTTCCTATCGCAGGCATAGGCAATGACAAGGATAAGATATACGGGATACAGTTCCATCCCGA
>PWSB01000090.1 GCA_003563375.1 Actinomycetota bacterium
AACCCAAAAATGTACAAAGCGGAGGCCCCGGAGCCCTTACTCCATTAGGAGCAAATGATATTATGAGCAGCTATAAAGGTTACGGCCTGGCTATTGTAGTAGACATCCTTTGCGGTACCCTCTCAGGAGGCTCAAACCTGACAGGCGTGGGGTTTCCTCATGAGCCAAGGGTATCGGATGTCAGCCACTTTTTTATGGCAATAGATATTGAAGCCTTCAGGCCTTTAATCGATTTTAAAAAACAGATGGAGAAATTGGTAGAGGACCTAAAAGGCGCTCCCAAGGCCAGAGGCAAAAAAAGGATATACGTAGCCGGAGAAAAGGAATTTGAAAACGAGGCCTACAACAGGAAGCACGGGATACCCCTTTTAAAAAATATAGTTGATGACCTGCAGAAAAACGGCCTTAAAATAGGAGTCCCTTTCAATGTAGAACCCATTGCTTGACCGCTTCTTTTAAATTTGCAGAAGCTTTCCTGATGCCTTTGACCGAATGGAAGGCCTCTTTTGCCCTTAGAGGCTTTAGGGTACAGGCAAGGAACTTTATGGTACCCCGGCCCTTTTTATTTTTAGAAAAGTCTTCCATAAATTCCGGCAGCTCTTCTTCTGAAGTGTCAGATATTGCCCTCATTACACAAAAAGGTACATCATATTTCGCCGCTTCCCTGCAGATAAAATAACTTTCCATATCCACTGCCTGGACCCCGAACCTTTTATATATTTTTGCTTTTATTGCCCTGTCTCTGGCAAGGAAATTTAAGGTTGCGCCATGTATGGGCCTACAGCCTGGCAAAGATATATTTTCAGTTTCGATCGATCCATTGGCAAATACTTCATTTTGTTTTTTGGAAAGGTTAACAATCGTTTTATATGAGACCAATTCCCCCCTGCGGAGGCTGGGGCAGGTAGCCCCGCTTATCCCCACCAGTGCTAAAGCTTTTACCTTATAAGCATCAAAAATATCTTTCAGGCTTTCTGCAGCAAGCTTGCTGCATTCATTTCCCATCCCAATACGGGCAACTAAAATATTTTTACCTTTATATCCACAATGATAAAAGACCGATCTGCCTGATTTTGTTTTCTTTCTGACCTCGAACAAGCCAAGGAACCCGGAAACTTCAATATCCAGGGCTCCTATTATAAGGTATGTATACAAATTACCCCTTATATATGCCGATTATTTCATCTAAAAACTCCAACGCTTCATCCCTGGGCCTCTGGAATGTGTTTCTTCCTATAATCGATCCGGATGCTCCTCCTTCTTTTATCTGCCTTATCTCCTCCAGGCATTCCTGTTTGCCCTTGGCTGCTCCTCCTGAAAATACTACTATCCTTTTTGAATCAAAAGCTCCCTTTAAAACACCTCTGACTCTATCTGCCAGGGTGGAATATGGAAGCTCATATTTGCTGTATACCTTTTTTGCGTTGTCCAGCTCAATATGGCCGCTAGGAGGTTTTACCTTGATTATATGGGCACCAAGCTGCGCGGCTATCTGTGCAGCGTATGCTATAACATCGGTAGCAGTCTCTCCCTCCTTGCTTAGATTGGATCCCCTCGGATAAGACCAGATGACAACCGCAAGTCCAGAAAGTTTGGCTTCCAAAGCCATATCTTTTACTTCTTCATACATCATCTTGAAATTAGCGCTGCCTGGATATATGGTGAATCCTATCGCACAGCACCCAAGCAGTAAAGCATCCTCTACAGAAGCAGTTATTGCAGGTATGGGGTCTTGCGACTTGCCTAAAAGATCATGGTTGTTGGCTTTCAATATCAGAGGTATCCTGCCTGCATATTTCCTTGCAATAGATTGGATAGAGCCCAGCGGAGCTGCGTGGGCGTTCAGGCCCGCATCCAAGGCCAGCCTTACATGGTATTCAGGGTCATATCCGTCAGGATTTGCCGCAAAGCTTGCTGCTGGCCCATGTTCAAAACCCTGGTCCACTGGAAGTATCACCATTTTGCCTGTGCCTCCCAATTTACCCTGCATAAGGATGCGGTATAGGTTGCTTATGGTACCCGGGTTTTCATTGTCATACCAGCTTAATATTTCCTCTATCTTTTTGTCCATGTCACCCTCCTATCTTTTTACTTGCCATTAAATTATAAAAGTTCAGGGTTTAATAGTAAAACTAAAATTTCTAAATTGATTTGTATATATATTTATATGTGCTATAATGCAAACCATGGATTTCAAAAAAGTAATCATAACTATTGCTATAGTTTTAATCCCACTATTATTGGCCCCGCAATATTTATTGGCCCACTCTCTAAAACCATTCATCTATCCCATGGAGGGGGACATCGTCACTGGTTTTAGAGAAAAATATTGGGACCAGGAAAAAGAAGTACATAGAAGACATACCGGGATAGATATAAAAAACACCCCAGGTACCAGAGTCCGGGCTTCTGCTAATGGAAGGGTGGCCTATATAGGCATCTCTCCAATTGGCGGACTGACCCTGGTATTGGAACATAACTATAAAATAAGGACCACATACCTAAACCTTCAATACATCATGGTAAGCAGAGGGCAATATGTATTCCAGGGACAGGATATCGCTTTGATAGGCGCCCGGGATGACCCCTCCCATGCGGGGGCTCACCTTCATTTTGGTGTGATCTATGATGGTGCATACCTAAACCCCCAAGATCTTCTGAGTATAGATTATTCAAGTATTTCCAGGTTTATATACCTGCAATTTAGAAAGGATGATCATTCCCTGTCACCGGATTATATTGCCCGGCCTCGCCTTTTTTATCCTTAAAATATCTAATTTTTAGGCTGTATCTACAATATTTTTATTTGTTATACTTTTACTGTAAAGAAAATAATACTGAGAGCTATCATGACCAATAGGGATCTTTGTGGATTAGGGATTTTATTGCTTTATTATTTGGTATTTATTTCTTTGCTTCCTATGCTTTTAAAACATAGGACAAATATAGCAGATGAGAAAATCAGAAAAACACAACACATCGGTTTCAGTCTATCCATATTTCTTCTCCTGCATTTGTTTACCCGCTGGTATTTTGCAATAGGTGCCGCCCTTTCATTTATAATTATAACCTATCCCGTATTACTGATTTTAGAAAAAAAATCCTCTTTTAAAAAAATATTAGTCAACAGGGAAAAAGAAAAAGGTGAACTAAGAAGGCAGCTTTTATTCGTACAGTTAATTTTTTCGATACTGATCTTTATATATTGGGGACTTTTAGGGCCGGACTGGAGATTTGTAGTTGCAGGAGCCGTGATGGCTTGGGGGTTTGGAGATACGGCTGCAGCCCTGGTGGGCAAGTTTATAGGACGGATTAAAATTTTTTACAAATTCATGGAAAAATCAAAGACCTTTGAAGGTACCGCCGCCATGAGCATAACCGCAGCATTATTCTTATTTTTGACTCTTGTATTTTATGGGGGGATCCCCTGGCCTTCCAGTCTGCTTATATCCATTGTAGTTGGTCCTGTTTCTTCAATAGTAGA
>PWSB01000183.1 GCA_003563375.1 Actinomycetota bacterium
CCGAAGCGGTAAGCGCGCTCATCCTCATAACAGAGCTTTGCAGGTCAGTAACATTTATTCCATCGGCCACACCTTTTAAAAATTCAGCAGCTTCCCTGATCTCTTCCTTATCAGCACCCTTAGGGGGGCCTATTTCGCAGGTAACTGCGAACTCTTTTTTATCCAGTTTTTCTTCTAACCTTGAAAGATAAGTTTTTTGAGTTTTCATTCTGCTGCCTCCTCATCATAAGCCCATAATCTTGAACTTCTTAATTTTTCAGTGGGTAATGTCTTCCTGTAATCCCGGGGAGCTATAAATTCTTCGAGCACTTCAAGCTTGCCTATCCTCTTGAGGTTATTGTATATAAGTACCCAGCCGCAATCCCTATCCGGGTCGGTCTCACATTTGTCCTTGCTCTGTCCTGCACAGGCCCCGTTTTCTAAAAGTTTGGGACAGGCGGTATAGGGGCAAATCCCTCCGGTCTTGTCAAGGATACAATTTCCGCAGGTATCGCACCTTTCTTTTCCCTGCCATATCCCGGTAATACCCCCAAAGGTGTTTGTATTTAATGCGGGATGGCATATCTTATCCACAACCTCTGATGCTGCCTGTACTCCAAGGCCGCATGAAAAGATCAGAAGGGAGTCAGCTGCATCGACCTCCGATTTTCTCGGTTTCAGTCTCGACCTTACAAGGGCCTTCTGGCAGATGAAGTCAACATTTATAATCCCTGTCACCGTAAAGCCCTTTTCCTCGAGGGTGCCTTTCATCTCCTCTAATACCTTCACCCCGCCAGTCTCAGCACCTTCCGGGCAGCCGCCGCAGCCAAGAAAGAATATATTTTTCTCATTGCCCAGTCTTTCTATTATCTCCTCAACCGGTTTTGATTCAGTTAATATCATAAAGCCTCCTTAATATCTATAATTTATACCACTTTGTATTTTCCCAGTGTGCCCCCCTTTGGGGTGGTCAGATGAACCGCACAGGCAGTGCAGGGGTCAAAGCTCCTGATAGCTCTAAGTATCTCTACAGGTGCCTGGCTTTCTTTTACCTTGAGCCCGATTATAGCCTGCTCATATGGCCCGGGCTGCCCGTCTTTATCCTTTGGAGAAGCGTTCCAGGCTGTGGGTGTGATGACCTGGTAATTGGAAATCCTTCCGTTCTCCACATTAAGCCAGTGTCCCAACGCGCCTCTTGGGGCTGCTGCCAGGCCAATACCCTTTCCGTCTGCAGGGGGGTCGTATTCCGTGGTAGTGGGCTCGCCGGGCTTCAGGGATCCCGCCCAGCCTGCAGCTTCCGATGCGAGTATTTTAGCTTCCAGGGCCCTTGCCAGATGCCTGCCGGCAATAGAATACATGTCCTCTATGCCTGCCCCGACAAGGTCAAGAGAGCTGTCTATGAGATCATTTACTTTTTGATTTTCTCCGGCAAGATAGGTTGAGAGCAGGGTTGCCAGTGGGCCAACCTCGAAGACTTCACCATCATACCTTGGGGATTTGATCCAGGAATAAGCTTCCTTTTTATCAGCTTTTGGCTGAGTCCTGCCCTCTCCGGGGTATAGCTCATCGCTTTGCTCATACCAGCTGTGGGTTACATCCTCAGTGATCTTTTCAATGTCAACAGGATCGTATTGGCTGGTATTGGTGACCAGTCCTCCTTTAAACAATGTCCTGGCCCCAAAAGTATAACCGTCATAAGCTAAAAGGTTCCTGCAGCCTGTCCCCATTGCCAGATAATCGTTATATGCTTTGGCTACGGCTACTACATCAGGGATATAGATATTCTCCACAAAATCAGCTACCTCTTCCAATCTCCATAAAAATTGAGTTATCTTGTCGGCAGTTATGTTCTCAGATACCCCACCCGCTACGATAGCGGCATCATGAGGCCATTTTCCTCCAAAAATGGTTGCAGCCTCCTGGGCTTTTCTGTATATATCCATTGCCTTTATATAATGGCCCACCACTTCCTGGGTGGTCCTGTCATCAAGCCTGTAATCTATATCGTCCCTTGGCAGGAAAGGCTTGCTGTATCCCTTTTCGAGGAATCCTTTTAACATATTAAGGTCCTTGTCCTGCCCGCTATAATCAGAAACCTTGGCAGGGTCTACATAATCCAAGCCGCTTAAGATATAGAAATGCAGTATATGGTCTGCAATCGCCCTGGTAGCAAGTATAAGGTTTCTGAGATTTACTCCGTTACCGGGTATTGAACCGGTTAAGCCTGCATAGTCGTCTACCGCGGCCACCGAAGCGCAGGCATGGGGTTCGGGGCATACGCCGCATATCCTCTGGGTTATCATTACCGCATCCCTGGGATCCCTGCCTTCCAGCATCATCTCTATACCCCTGAACATGGTCCCGCTCATATTGGCATCTTTTACAACTCCATTCTCAACCACGGCTTCAACTTTAAGATGGCCTTCTATTCTTGTGATCGGATGTATGACAATTTTTTTCACTATTTTAACCTCCTCATCAGAATTATATATTTTCTGTTGTTATTTTTTTTGCGTTGGCTGCGACCTGGACATCGATTATCCTGTCATAAAAGTCACCGACGAAATCAGGGTATTCAGGCTGCGTGCACCCGCTGCAGGGAGCGCCGCTTCCGATGACCCAATTGGTCTTGCCGTTCCACTGCCTTATAGGGCAGTCTGCATAGGTTATAGGGCCCTTGCAGCCTAGCTCATACAGGCATCCCTCATCGCCAAGTTTCTTGGCAAATTTGCCTTCATCAAAATAGGAGCGGTTGGGGCATTGTTCATGTATAAGCTTTCCGTAAAATGTCTTGGGTCTCCTAAAGTCATCGAGCTGGATATTATCAGCTCCTTTTAACAGGACCTCCTCTATTGTCCCAAAAAGCCAATCAGGATGAGGAGGGCATCCTGAAATATTTATAAGAGGCTTGTCTATACTGTTTGTCATGAAAAAATCTTCAACGCTCTGGGCTCCGGTAGGGTTTGGGCTTCCGGCTGATATCCCGCCGAATGCTGCGCAGGTCCCCAGGGCTATTACCAGGGAAGCTTTTTTTGAAAGGGATACCACTTCCTCCGCTATGGTGTATGTCTTTTGGCCTTTCTGGCCCGTGGAGCAGTAGATCCCTTCACCAGGTATGGCCCCGTCGATTATAAGGACGGACCCCTCTGCCTGTTGAGCTTGCTCCAGCATTTCGACCGCAAGGTTCCCGCTGGCTGTCATCAGGTTTTGATGAAATAAAAAATCCAGTTTTACCCCGGGCAGGATATCGGATAGTACTATGTTTTTTATGGCGGGGTATTCTGAACATAATGTCGAGGTCACGCATCCTGTACAATTCTGTCCTTGAATCGATATTACAGGTATGACCTTGTTCTCTTTTTGGTTCATAAAGACTCCTTTTTGATTATAGATTTTTCTTTTATCTCTATTGAGATATGTTTCTTCACGGATTTAATCTGATTTGCTTTTTTAAGCACAATATATTTTTTATTATCCAATATAACTTTGTCCCGAAAG
>PWSB01000141.1 GCA_003563375.1 Actinomycetota bacterium
TATTGTTGTTAGCATTACATAATTAACTTTCTATAACTCTACAAGGAAAAAATGAAGATATATATAGGATACGATATCGGCTCTATCAGCGTAAACCGTGCGCTGGTGGATAACAAGAACAAGATCATAGATGTGATGCCCTACACCAGGCATCAGGGCGAGCCTCTTGATGTAGTAAGAAAAGACTTAAAGAACATTTTGTCCAGATATAAAAATATATCCGGGCTTGCTTTTACAGGCTCAGGGGCCAAGGGTGTGGCTTCAGCCCTGGGAGCACAATTCATAAATGAGATAGAAGCGATCATGAACTCCTCCAGGGAGCTTATGCCAGATGCTTCAACGGTCATAGATATAGGGGGCCAGGATTCAAAATATATAGACCTTGCAATCGGGGATTATGCCATGAACGAGCTCTGTGCCGCGGGGACAGGCTCCTTTCTGGACCAGCAGGCTACAAGGTTCGGCCTTACTATAGAAGAATTTGCTGAGGTGGCACTGAAATCAAATAGCCCGGAGACCATTGCCGGCAGGTGCAGCGTGTTTGCAAAATCAGACATGATACATCTCCAGCAGGAAGCGGCCAAGGATGAGGATATAATGCTTGGGCTCTGCTATGCTATGGCCAGAAGCTTCAAGTCTGGCATAGTGAAGGGTAAAAAGTTCAAACCGCCGGTTGTATTCTGCGGCGGAGTCTCTTATAACAGGGCCATGGTCAAAGCGTTTTCCGATATCCTGGACCAGACGCTTGTAGTGCCTTCAAACAATGCTTCTATGGGTGCCATAGGAGCCGCACTTTCCGCACAGGGTTCCGGGGCCTGTATCGATACCGGTACGCTGGTCCAAGACCTGGATGCCTACATGGGCAGCTTAAAATATGAAAGGGACACCTTCCAGCCGCTTTCCCTCCAAAAGTCAGAACTTCCTGAGGCCAGCGGCAGCGGGTATGATTTTGGGAAAGGAAAGGTCGATGCATATATAGGTATAGACGTGGGGTCCATAAGCACCAATGTGGTTGCCATAGACTCCGAAAAGAGGCTCATAGCCAAGTGTTACCTGCGGACAGCAGGGAGGCCGATTGAAGCGGTTAGAAAAGGGATCGAAGAGATCGGCAGGCAGGTAGGGGGAAAGATAAATGTAAAGGGAGCGGGCACCACCGGATCGGGAAGATATCTCATAGGAGATTTTGTGGGCTCTGATGTAGTCATAAATGAGATAACCGCCCAGGCAACCGCAGCAGCTTCCATCGACAGCAGCGCAGATACCATATTTGAGATAGGCGGCCAGGATTCAAAGTATATTTCCTTAGAAGGCGGGGTGGTCGTAGACTTTGAGATGAACAAGGTATGTGCTGCAGGGACAGGGTCATTCCTTGAAGAACAATCGGAGAGGTTCGATATAAAGATCGAGGATTTTGCCTCCAAGGCCCTGGAAGCAAAAAACCCCATAGACCTGGGTGAGAGGTGTACCGTATTCATGGAGACCAATGTCTATTCCCATTACCAAAAAGGGGCAAGGGTGGACAATATACTGGCTGGGCTGTCCTATTCTATTGTGATGAACTATATAAACAGGGTGGTAGGCCGTAAAAAAATAGGAAAAAAGATATTTTTCCAGGGTGCGGTTGCATTCAACCATTCAGTGGTGGCCGCTTTTGAAAAATATCTGGGAAAAAAGATAATAGTCCCTCCAAACCATGAGGTCACCGGAGCCATAGGCACCGCCATAGTCGCCTTGGAAAATAACAAGGACGGAACCAATTTCAGGGGATTTGAGAAGATCGCCACCGTCAGCTACTCACAAAAATCCTTTGAATGCAAGGGATGCCCGAACCATTGCGATATAAAGAGGGTGTCTATCGAGGGGGAAAAACCCTTATTTTATGGGGGAAGGTGCGAAAAATATGAAAAATCAAAATCTTCTGATGTTTCGGTCCCTGATTATTTCCAGCAAAGGGAGGATATACTTTTAGGCGCCTACCAGCCGAAAGGAAACCCTGGGAGCAAAAAGATAGGCATACCTTTTACCATGCTGACCTATGAATTTTATCCTTTCTGGAGCGCTTTCTTTGACAATCTGGGATTTGAGGTCGTCTTATCCGATAAGACCAATAAGAAGATATTATCCGACGGCCTTTCTTCGGTTATTGCCGAGACCTGTTTTCCTATGAAAGCCATGCTCGGCCATATTCGGAACCTTACCGATAAAGGGGTTGACTACCTTTTCCTTCCCACCATAAGGGACATGCCCGCAAAAGAGGATGCCATAAAAGGTGACAGGAGGGGAAGCTATCCATGCCCCTTCGTCCAGGGGATCCCCTTTGTAGTGAAGTCAGCCTTAGACCTTTCGGGCGTGCAGGTTCTAGACCCTATTATCAATTTTAGTTTTGAGGGCTATGCAAGATCAAAACAGCTTATGGACCTGGGCAGGGAACTGGGAAAGGGAAGAAGGAGCATAAAGGATGCGGTCAATATCGCTTACCGGGCACAAAAAGAATATTATTTTCTGCTAAAAAAAAGAGGGAAAGAAGTACTCGATGAGCTTGGTCCGGATGAACCGGCTATAGCGGTAACCTCTAGGTCCTATAACAGCTGCGACCGCGCTATTTCCATGGATATACCCAACAAATTGAGGGAATGCGGCATAAAGGTCATCCCCTTATGCTTCCTGCCGGTGGATTCTGTCAAACTTTCTTCGGAGTGGTCCAACCTCTACTGGGAGTTCGGTGACAGGATCATGAGCGCTGCCAAGATAATAAAGGCCGACAGCAGGCTTTATCCTGCTTATCTTACTAATTTTGGCTGCGGCCCGGATTCTTTCATACTGCAGTACTTTGAGAGGGAGATGGACAAGCCTTTCCTAAAGATAGAGATAGATGAGCACACAGGCGGCGCAGGGGTGGTCACCCGCTGCGAAGCTTTTATCGATTCTCTTAAAAACTCGAGGAAATTAAAACAGAAAAAGCAAGATACCGCTGCCAAGCCTGCACCGGTATTGTTTAAAAAAGAAGACAGGCGCACGATCTATATCCCCTACATGAGTGACGGGTGCTATGCTATACAGGCGGCATTTAGAAGCCAGGGCATAGATTCAAAGGTGATGCTCTCAGATGACGAGACCCTGGAGCTGGGCAGGAGGCATACCCTTGGAAAGGAATGCTATCCATTTATAATAACCACGGGGGATATACTCAAGACACTCAAATACAATGACCCCAAGACATGCGCTTTTCTGATGCCCCTGACCTACGGGCCATGCAGGTTCGGCCAATACAATAAGATGCAGAAGATAATAATAGGCGAGCTGGGATACGAAGGGGTCCCCATAATATCTCCCGGGGCTCCCGAGAGCTCAAGTTTCTACAAGCAGTATGACATGGACAACCTGAAGGGCTACAGGATGCTGGGAAGGGCGATGAAAGGGGTGTTTACCATAGATTTCCTGGATAAGATGTTAAGGGCTACAAGGCCATACCA
>PWSB01000176.1 GCA_003563375.1 Actinomycetota bacterium
ATGGGAGAGAGAACTGCTGAAAGGCTCAAGATGGAGATCGGATCCGCTTTTCCCCTGGAAGACGAAGAAAAGATGGAAGTAAACGGAAGGGATCTGGTAACAGGGCTCCCCAAGACCATAATCATAACCAGCCAGCAGGTAAGGAAAGCTTTGGAAAAAGCAGTAAATGATATTATAAATGCTGTTTTAGAGGTTTTGGACAGCACACCTCCCGAACTTGCCTCAGACATAATGAAAAGAGGGATCATGCTTACGGGCGGAGGCTCACTTCTAAAAGGGCTTGCTGAAAGGATCAGCAGGGAGACCCATTGTCCTGTACATCTGGCAGAAAACCCCCTTGCTTCGGTAGCTATTGGCGCGGGCAAATGTGTTGAGGATTTTTCCAGGCTTAAGAGATACCTTAAATATTCAAAACAATAATCTGGTGCCAATGTTTAATGAATAACAGGTTTAGAAATATTATTATATTGGTGATAGTCATCACCATATGCATCGCAGCAGCCACCATAACCTTCAGAGACAATAATTTCATACCCGGAAGCAGATCAGCATTGATAGATTTTTTCAGTCCCATACAGGAAAGGGTCTTTGGGTTCTTAGCTCCGGTGGGAAGATTTTTCGGGGGGATAGGAGAATATGTCAATCTCAGGGAAAAATACACCTCCCTTCAGCAGGAGAACCTTGTGTTGAGACAAAGGCATGTGGAAAATATAAGCCTCCGGCTGGAAAACAAGGCACTGAGGGAAATGCTGGATATGGAGATAAGGGAACAATACCCCACCCAGCCTGCAAGGGTAATAGGTTTTTATCAGGGCAGGTGGCAGTCAGAAGCCCTGCTTAATGTGGGGAGGATGCACGGGGTAGAAGAAGGGATGGGGGTTGTAAACAAGGAGGGTCTGGTGGGAATAGTTAATTTTGTGGCTGACTCAAATTGTAAGGTCCGCCTAATAAATGACCCTTCCAGTAACATAGGGGCCACCATACTGACCTCCAGAGCGATAGGTGTCCTTGAAGGCACTCAAGAAAAAAGGGTCGAGCTCAAGTATATTCAAAGGGATGCGCATGTTTATGTAGGTGACATAGTGGTGACCTCAGAGCTTAGCCAAAAGCTGCCCCCCGACGTTCTTATTGGCAGGATAAGGCATGTTGAGGAAGATATAGAAGATGTATATAAGCATATAGAGATCGAGCCCTTTGTAGATTTTAAGAGCTTGGAATATGTGATGGTAATAAAAAGAAGGTAGGCTCTGTGGGAATTTTTTTAAAAATACTTCATTTCCTTATGATCACCACTGTGTTTATCGTACAGCTTTCTTTCGGTGAATACCTTAAGCTTTATTCTATAAATTTTGACCTTTTGATGATCAGTGTAGTATCTATAACTATTATCGACGGTTACCTCTACGGTATAGCCTACGGCTTCTTGTTTGGCATGTTATTAGATATTATGGGAGGCAATATCGTAGGCATAAATGCCTTTATATATGCATTTAATGCGTTTATCGCCTCAAGGTTTTTAGAGCTTGATATAAAGGGAAGATTGCCCATGCTTGCCCTCATTATCTTCTCTATTACCCAGATCAATCTTTTGCTTGAATCATTGCTGCTATTTCTGTTTAATTTTGATATAAATATTGTAGAATTGGGAAGGGAAATGCTTTTAAAACCGGTTTACAGCATATTGGTCACTATACTGGTCTTTCCCCTGTTCAACCTTGGACAAAAAGAAAGGTGGGAATTTGGATTCCAGAATAAAGAGGAGAATTAAGTTTACTCTTTACCTCCTGGGAGCTGTTGTTGCTGTTATGGTGCTCAGGCTATATTTCTTGCAGGTCATGAGCGGTGATCTTTTTGCAGAAAAGGCTCAGGAGAACATTGTCAGGGTTAAATCCATACCGGCCCCCCGGGGAAACATATATGATAGAAATGGAAAGCTTCTTGTAAACAGTGTCCCTGTGTTTGCTGTAGCCGTAGAACCCCGGGCTGCTGCCTCAAGCA
The DNA here is from genome assembly GCA_003563375.1 of Actinomycetota bacterium. Classification (GTDB taxonomy): domain Bacteria; phylum Actinomycetota; class Humimicrobiia; order Humimicrobiales; family Humimicrobiaceae; genus Halolacustris; species Halolacustris secundus. Next base: position 1,999 of record PWSB01000176.1, read on the forward strand.
GCGAGACCCTTGAGTTTTTATCCGAGAACCTGGACCTTGAATATGAAGGACTCAAAGAAAGGCTGCAAAACTCCAATATATCCTACCTGGAAAGGGTGATCCTGGCCACGGACATCGATGAAAGGACTCTGGTAACCTTTAAAGAAAACATAACCAGCCTTTCGGGGGTAGAGGTGGTAGACATCTATTTAAGGCAGTATACTTACGGTTTCTTGGCTGCGCATATACTGGGGTATACTGGAGAGATAGATGAGGACCAGCTCTCTCTGGATAAATACAAGGCTGTCTACGAAGGAGGGGATCAGATAGGGATAAGCGGGATAGAGCAGAGCTATGAGGACATATTGAGGGGAATAAAGGGCAGGGCAACCTATGAAGTAGACCCGCTGGGCAGGCCGGTGGCAACCGTAGAGAGAATTGATTATATACCGGGAAATGATTTATATCTTACTCTGGATATCGAGCTGCAGGCCAAGGCAGAAGAGCTCCTATACCAGGCTATTATGGATAGGAGGCAGGTTTCTGTGGAGACCGGGTCAACTGAGAAATTCAATGCCCCCGGAGGGGCAGTAGTTATACTTGATGCGGCTACAGGAGGCCTATTGGCAATGGCCAGCTACCCCACTTTCAGTCCTGAAGTGTTTGTAGGGGGAATATCCTCAGCAGACTGGGCATACCTGAATGATCCTGAAAATATGCGGCCCTTGAACAACAGGGCTGTCCTTCCTTATCCTCCCGGCTCATCCTTTAAACCGGTGACGGCCTATGCAGGCCTGCAGGAAGGATTATTGACCGAAGGCTCAAGGATAGGATGCGGGGGGATGTGGTACGGGCTAGGTGCAGGTTTTCCTAAAAGGTGCTGGAGCGCAGGCCATGGCTCGCTCAATGTATATGGAGCCCTGGCACACTCTTGTAATGTGTTCTTTTATGAAACCGGGCTAAGGCTTTTTTCTAAGAATGGAAACCAGGACGAGCTTCTACAAACGTATTCCAAGATGTTTGGTTTTGGCGCTGAGACCGGGCTAGACCTTCCATTTGAAGCTACAGGACTGGTGGGGGACCGTGAATGGAAACAGGAATATTTTAAAGACCAGGGAGAGCTAAGTATCTGGTACCCGGGCGATTCAGTGAATATGGCCATTGGCCAGGGGGATTTAAGGGTGACCCCCCTGCAGATGGCCCAGACCTATATGATATTGGCTAACCGGGGAAGCTATACCCCCCCGCATGCGGTTAAAGAGATAAGGGATTATACCGGAGAGATATTTTTAGAAATAGAAAGGCCCCTGGAAGAGATAGAAAGCCTAAATGAGCACCATATGGATATAATCGAGCAGGGGCTTTTGCAGGCTGTCACCAACGGGACCGCAGCCGGCAGGTTTATGGGCTTCCCCTTAAACGAGATACCCGTGGCCGGAAAGACCGGGACCGCTGAGTTTGTGGGAAGACAGAATTTTGGATGGTTCGTAAGTTA
>PWSB01000066.1 GCA_003563375.1 Actinomycetota bacterium
ACCCTTTTCACTGATCATGGGATTGCCGCCATAATTTAGGTATCCCTTCTTTTGCATCAATTCAATAAAGGCCGTATTGGCTGCTTCAATCCTGTCAATTTCTTCCCAGCGTTCAATCCTTTTATCAAAATTCTGTTTAAGGACCGCCAGCTCTTCATAGCTGAATTTGCTAAAGAACCCATGTCCCTGGGCCACCACTGATGTCCAGTCGCCTGCGCTGACATTATAGCCGTACCTTCCAGCATCCGATCCATTTTTGTAAACATCAAAAGCTTTCATCATTTCTGTCTCTAAGTACAGGTCATCCCTAATATGTTTGGTTACTTTAATGGTAGTCTCACCCACTTTTTTAAATTTCTTAATAGCCGGTACGCTGTCTGCAATACCTTCTGAGAGATGTTTTAGAGCATCTTCATATTCACCTTCAGAAAAAGAGGCTGCAGCTCTGGACATAGCAGCTATAGGGCCGTCTTCTACGCCCAGCTCTTTTAATGAATCTCCGTTATAGGTTATATGCTCAAAAGTTTTTGACAGAACCTCATTTGTAAAATCCTCCGGTTTGCCGTCATATATGGCAAGCCCGTATTTGCCCCCAGGTATCTCTTCTATTACTGCCCTGGTTATGATCTGGGCAATCTTATTTTCAGGCGGAACATTCAGCGATTCTTTTAAAAGCTGCTTTACCATTCTTTCAACTTCCTGTTTTGATTGTTCACCCCATGTAGTATTTGCAAACTCATCTATTGACTTTTTTTTGACATATTCTTTTATCCGCCTTTCCTCATCAGCCTGCACAGCACAGAATTCACTAAAATGGTAAGTGCTAAAGCCCATAATACCCCTTTCAAGGTCGACTGCCTCAGGCCTGAAAAGCTCCCAGCCATAAAGATCATGATAATAAGCTGCAAAGACTTCTCCCTGCTCTTTTATGCCTGTGCTGTCAAAACCAATGATTATTGTTGCCGGTTGGCTAAGGCGCTTTTGCTGTCCATTTATTTCGATCTTAAGGGGGGCCCCTAAAGGGGAGAGGCCATTTGAATCAAAGTAAACTATTTGGTCTGGATTGGATAAGGTTACCTCGGTTTGTTCGTCAAATGATGCTTGAGGTATCTGAACCAGTAAACCGTGTTTTGAGAAATCACCCATAGTTATATCTTCCTCTCCCGCCTGCATGGTAATGGGCTTTTCAATTGTGGTTTTATGGTCCAGGACAGTGTGGTCTTCTGAACCAGTTAATCCTAAATTGCCCAGCAAACGAAATGCAAGAAAAACAATCAGCCCAAAAACCACCACAGCTGTGCCAGCCAGGCCAGCAATCAGGGCAGTCTCTTTGCCCTTATTTTGTTTTGGGCTCTTTTCAGTTGCATTCTCTCCAGCATGGCCTTCAGAAAAAGCAGAGGCAATAGGAGCTATCTTATCCGCACGATTCCATTCTCCCTCAGATTGGCTGTATATCATATCAGATGGCAGGATTTTTCCTTGGCGGGAATATAAAATAAGGCTGTCTAGTGAATAAGGGCCATAGTTTTTATTATCGCTTTTTAGATAGAAACTGGATGCTGACTTAGGTGTCCCTGCTGGAGCTGAGTGATTTTCTGGTATTTTTTTTAAGGAATCCTTTTTGGGGGATTTTTTAATGGATCCACCGCATTCTGTGCAGAAATTACTGCCTTGAGCCATTTTTTTTCCACAACTAGTGCAATACATAATTTCTGCCATCCTAATAATTATTTAAGCTATGCTTTACATTTTATTAAAAAAGGACAACAATTATTTATAAAATTCCATAACTTATTCGCATTATTATATAATATACAAATATTTTAAACAAGGGTGGATTTTCAGGATTTTCAGGATTTGCGTCTCAAATCTTGTACTTAGACTAAAGTGACTTCAAAGCTTTGATCTGAAATTTCACTATAAGGATCCTACCCTCTAAATCTACCATAAATACTGGGTTTTATGGTAGCAGGATATTTTTTTTCAAGTAAGTTTGACAAATAGTTAGATTATATATAAAATCAGGTCTGTAATAAATAAATATAAGTCCCTGATAAATATGGAATCCTCAAAGATACGAAAAAAGATAAAGGACCTGGGTACTGAGCGTTTCAAGATCGAGATGGAGATGATAAGGGAGCTTTCCCGCAAAAAGATGCTTAAAGGCTCTGTGGTAAAAAAGTACAAGGCCTGCGGCAAGGGAGGCTGCAAGTGCACAAAAGGAGACCTCCATGGTCCCTTCTATTACCTTACCTACAAAAAAGACGGCAAGACAAAGATGATATTTTTGCGCCAGAACATATGGGACAGCGCCATAAAGCTAAATGATAACTACAGGACCTGGAGAAGTAAAAGAGCCCAGGTCTCAAATATAAATAGGGAAATACTTAGACTTCTTGATATCATGGAAGAAGGCAGCAACGTGAGCCTCGAAAGCATATATGGAAAAAAAAGATAACATATCCTGGCGGCTGCACAAAAGAGATGACAGGAAAGTGGCAGCTGCAGTAAGGGCCGGCGATATCGACACCATCACCGGCACAGGATGGGGGTTTTTGGACAAGTTCTTCTGCTTTCTTTACGCTATGGGTTTCTTTGACATAGTAGACATAAGCTCAGCCGGCTACCAGAGGATAATGATGCCCCTTAGCCTTCTTATCACCACCTACTCGGTAAAGATACTTTTAGGCATATCATCTATGAATAAGATACCGGCACTGCTATTTAGGGAGATTGCGCTTCTCTCCCTTATTGGCTTTAGCGCCACCCAGATAAAGGAAGGCTCCTGCAATAGAGGCAAGGGAAAATCTTTACCCATAAACAAAAATACACTTTCCCGGATGCTATCTCGTCTGGGCATAAAAGAGACAGTTAAGATCCTTGACGATACGGCATCAGCCATTGCCAAAAAGAAATTCTTAATAGGCACCACCTATACTATGGATGCAACAGACATAGAAACCACCCCAAAATGCACAGGATGCGGGGTAAAGACGGTAAAAAAGAGAAAGTTTTCACGAAAAGAGAAAAAGTTTGTGGAGACAGAAAAGACTATTTACGGATTTAAACTAATCGTAATATGGGAAAACATATCCAGGGCAGTTGTGGCAGCCAAGGTGGTAAAGATAGCCGACCATGAATCCAAACATACTCTTTCCCTGGTGCGCCAGGCGCAGGATAATATAGGCAAAAAAAAGATGAAGCTCCTTCTTATAGATAACGGGTTTATGGACGGAAAGACACTATATGCCCTAAAGCATAAGATGCACATAGACTTTATCGTAAGGATAAGAAAGAACATGCAGCTGGCAGAAGATGCCAGGGGCCTTAAAAATTCAGCTGATATATATGAGGGGAAAGATAAGGCAGAAGGTCTTGAGGTCACAGGCATCTCCTGCCTTACTACCTATGACCAGTACGGGAAAGAAGGGCATGACAGGGACCGCTA
>PWSB01000119.1 GCA_003563375.1 Actinomycetota bacterium
ATCCATCCTGCTGGGACCATAACTATAGCGAATACGATGATCATCACCGTAAACGGCAGATTAGCTGAAGCTGCAGTCCATCCCCAGTCCTGAACCAAAGGAACCACAAAAGAGCCCCATGCATAACTCATGCCGCCCATCAAGGAAAGGAGAAACCCTCCCAGCAGCACCACCCACCGCTCTCGGCTGGCCTGTTTGCCAACCGTTACATCTATGGTGTTTTTCATAAATGATTTAGATTCGTTTTTAATGTCTTGATAGTTAAATTACTTTATAGTATAAACTGTCTTTTTCAGTATCCTTTTAGTTTATAGATAAACAATTATACCTTATTGAAATTATAATTGAACAATAGAATTATAAATAAGCAGAAGAGGTTGTATGAAAGTTTCAATTTTCCAAGACTCATAGTTCAGCCTTATGGGCAACCATTTTTCTTAATTAAGGTTATGGTGGTCCCCTTTCCTGGACTGGTTCTAATTAAAAGAGAAGCTTCTATAAGCTTTGCCCTCTCTCTCATGATTTGTAATCCAAACCTTTTTCCAACCGATCTATCACTAACATCAAATCCCTTGCCATTGTCAGAAACCGTCAATTTGAGTTCTTCGGGGTGTAGTCTCAGGCAGACATTGACCCGGGTAGCTTCTGAATGTTTTGCAACATTGTTTAAGGATTCCTGGGCAACACGGTAAAACTCCTGCTTTATTTTTCTGCTTATATTGCAGTTTCCCTCAATAACCATATCGGCTTTTATTCCCGTTTTCCTTTTAATGGAATTCAGCAAATTTTCTATTAGCTCTTTTAAGCTTTGCTGGGATATCTTTTCAGGCATCAAGTTGTACAGCAAGATATGGATATCAGATAAAGCGGCACTGTTTAAATCCCTTACTGTTTTTAAATATTTTAATGCTACCTGGGGATCTTTTTCCCAGGATCTTATAATAGTATCTGAGAATAGGTTGGAGCTAAAAAGGTCCTGGGTTACCGTATCGTGAAGCTCCCTGGCAATTTTTTTCCTTTCCATTTTAAGTATCCTATCCTGCAGGGTCCTGATTTTTATTTTTTCGGCCTTTTTTACCTCTGTTACATCCCTTCCATAAATATTGAAATAATTTTTATCCACTATGGGTATTATGGTAAATTCATAAAACTTCCTACCTATTTTTCTCTCCAGGGAAAGCAATCCGCTGTTGCTTTTTCTTATTGAGGAGAGAATAGATTTTTTGAGATATTTTGGCAGCCTAAGGCCGCTTGTACCCATTTCTTCTAGTATTTTTCTGGCAGCCTTATTTGCGTAGAGGATGTTTAGTTTGCTGTCCATTCTAAACACAGGGTTGGGGTCTTCTGAAGGAAACCTTGACAGGCTTAATATACTCTCTTCTTGATTTTTCTGCTGGGTTATGTCCCTTATGTTTTGGACAGCCCCTATTATATTATTATCTTTATCTAATAATGATGAGGCATTAAAAGCACCATACCACTTCTCACCTGTATCTTTTCTTTTTAAAAGTAGAACCTGATTGAGCACAGATTCACCCTTCAAAGCTTTTCTGGTACTCCACTCTTCTTCAGGCAGCATAATTTGGTCTAAATTGTATTTTTCAATATAATTAGTCATCTCTGCCAAACTCTTGGGGCATTCTGAACGATTTTTAAACCTGTAAAATTTGAGGAAAGCATCATTGAAAGCTAAAAATTTTTCGTTTTTATCTGTTACAAGAACTGCGTCGCTGTTATTTTCAAAAAATATCTTGTAGTTGGCGACCCTTTCCTTAAAATAAAGGTCAAAAATCTCCAAGGGAGGAATTTTTTGCCTCTTTGCTTCAACAAAAATAGAAGCAGCAAAGAAAAATAAATATATTCCCCCTATGGAATTAGAGAACCTTCCCATCCAATTAATAATTGAGCCGACATTTGTCTGCACCATCAAAGCTATAGAGCCTATGGCAAGGAAGATCATGCTTATAGAACAAAAATAGAGCACCATGGATTTTGAATTAAAATATTTCTTAAAAAATATAGAACCTGCAAACAAAAAGAATATAATTGTTGTTATAAGGACGACTTGTCTTATGGATGTGCCACCCTGAACCGGTATAAAAAACACCGGCAGGACATTTTCTAATGAAAGGAGAAAGACCAGGCCTACTATTAAAATAGAACCGATGTACAGCTGAAAAAAAATTATAATTCTATTGGCAGCCTTTTGGATGCTGGCAATACTTGTATAGGTTAATACTGCGCTTACTAAAAAAATAAAGGAAGCAAATAGACCTGAAATGTTATGCAAGGTTACTGTCCTGTTAACCCCTATGTAGCCATAGTGGTACAACCCCGTGCTTAAACCAGTTCCAAGGCCAAGGATAAGTGTGCCCACCCCTATCCAAAGGATAGCCCAACCCCCATATTTTAAAAAGCTAGTGGCGGCAATTATCGATACCATAAGGCTGGAAAAAACAGTAAAAATGAGGACCATGCTCAATAAAAATAATGGGCTTTCCACAATTATGCCAACATCTAAGACCCATAATAATAAAATTGATAGAAATACTGCGAAAACCAGGCTGATTGAGAAATTTTTAAATATTTTCATCTTCATATTAAAAATTTTCACTTCCCCCTATTCTTTATATTTATACGAATAATTATTGTCAAGGGAACAGAAATTTAGCCATTTAATCTTGAAGGGGTATAACACAATTGGCTTCATATTGTACCGGATATTTTAAAAATATCTCCCCGGCACATTTTAAATTAAGCTCTTGCTACAATTTATATCGATGTTAAAATTTGCAACAATATTTTTTAAAATATTATTTATGGAAATGATTAGATATTGTAAAATCTGCGGACATAAAACATTAAAAATTTTTAATAAACGTTCCGGTTCTATATATCACAGCTGTAAAGCATGTGATTATATTTTTAAAGATGAACATTTTATCCTGCCTGCAGAAAAAGAGTTTCAGGTTTATGAAAACCATAATAATTCTATATACGATCCAAAATATGTGAAATATTTCAAAAAATTTATTCATTCAGCTGTATTAAAATACTGTAACGGGAAATATGGACTGGATTTTGGAAGCGGGCCGTCTCCAGTTTTGGCCATGATTCTAGAAAGGGATTATGGTTTTAATATGGATATTTATGATTTGTTTTATTCACCAAAAGCAGTATATCAGGGTAAAAAATATGATTTAATAACCTCTACAGAGGTTGTTGAGCACCTGAAGGATCCATTGTTTTATTTTAAAACATTTAAAGATTGTTTAAAAAAAGATGGGTTATTATCAATTATGACTTTATTTCACCCAAAGGATTATGAAGATTTTTTGGATTGGTTTTATATAAGGGACATGAGCCACATATCTTTTTATACTCTAAAAACCATGGAAACCATAGGTAAAAAAAACGGGTTAAAAGTGATATATTCTGATTCTGAAAGATATGTATCTTTTAAATAGCTTATAGGGCCTCTGTAAAATAGAGGCTCCACTGGTATCAATATGGATATAAATCACTGGAGTGGGCAAAAAAATAGGTAAGCCTGGAATAACAAGGTTCTGGCAGGCCTTGTCCCTTAAGCTTTATATTAATAGGATTTATCTTTTGGTAAAGGATCTTTTATTAGGTCTTATTTAGATGAGAGATCAGAACCATTTTTCCTCACCCAGATATTCCATCAGTTCGACAACCGCGCCGTCCTCTAATTCATAAAAAGCAACCCTTAGAACTCCTTCGACTTCAAAAGGCTCCAACAAAACTTTAAGACCCTTGGAGGCCTCATCCAGGTTTTTAACTTTATAGGCTACATGGGGCTTTTCCCTCAAGGATCCCTTGACAGGAGAATCTGGCTCAAATCTCAGCCATTCAACTTTATAAGGGTGTTCCATAGGGTTGGTAACCCATACCCTCGTCTGTTCCACCCAACTTTCCTTGCTCTTCTTATCTTCGGTGATTATACCTACATGATCAAATTCCATGTTTATGCCCTTTCTTATTTGACAATCATAAAAAAGCAATCATTTGCGGGACCCAAACTGAAAGGATTACGGCAACTTTAAGTTGCAGATCCAGTTTTAATTACATTAAGGTTAATGTTAAGTTTTGTCAAATCCTATTTCTGAATATCCAAAGGTAATTATTTGAGGTAATCTAGGCTGCTCAGAGGTTAAAAAAATACAGATTTTATTGACAAATGAAATGAAGATTTATTATAATTATTACTGAAATCGTTATTAATATCGTTATCATTCATATAAATATAAAAATAATTAATTTTTCATATAAATAATATCAGTTTTGCCCTAAAAGACGATGTAGGCAAAATTTATTAAAGCTCGATGTAATTCTTAATTTATCTAGTGACTAAGAAGGGTGGTGGTGCCTATTTAAGAATATCCTATAATTATAAAACTAAAAACTTAGGGAGGAAAAATTGAAGAAAATAACATTGTGGTTTGTGGTAATAACAATATGTATTTCAATGTTAGGAGTCTATGTAATATCAGGTTGTGCTCCAGCAGCGGCACCCGAAGAACCCACAGTAGATGAGCCAGGCGAAGAAATGGTGGAGGAGCCAGCCCCAGTAGATGAGCCGGCAGAAGAGACTGTGGCAAGTCAAGTAGAAGGCATGGAAACAGGCTATGTTATACCATACCTGGAAGGCTGGTTCTATTTCTGGGAACAGGCCTGGGTTATGATGATGGATGAATATGGAGTTTCAACCTCAGGTGTACTTACATACTGGGAACCCGAACAAGAGCTTGAAGGGGTCAGGGACATGATAATCAAGGATGTTGATGCAATTGTTTTGACCTCTACAAATCCTGATCCTGCCCAGATGGCCACCCAGGAAGCAAATAATGCCGGTATCCCGATAGCTGTAGATAGTTCTTCTGTGGCGGATGGACCTGGCGACCCTTTCCTGGATATTACTTTTGATTATTATGATATGGGAGAGCTCGTAGGTCAGAAAATAGCTGAACTTGGCCTGGGGGAAAAAGTTGTATACCTTTCCGGTATTCCAGGGTTTGCACCTTCGGATGATATTGAGGATGCATTAAGGGATGTAGGTGAACAGACCGGTGCTTTTGAAGTGGTTGCTGTTGAGTTTACAGGTTACAGCATAGAAGAATCCGTTACATTGATGCAGGCAATAATCCAGAGCGGTTTGGAATTCGACGTTGTCGTTGGGTGTTCACAGGAACCTGCTGAAGGAACCATAGAAGTTTTAAGGCAGGAAGGCATGCTTGGAGAAAAAGTGGTCATAAGTGTAAACGGCGGGCCCCTGGATGTAGCCAATTTTGAAGCTGGCACATTGGATTATGCAGTCGGACAGTCTCCTGGTCTTCTGGGACTTATCACTGGGTCGATGGTGCTTAACAAGCTCCAGGGGATTGAGCCTTTTGATAAAGTTGTACGGCCACCTTTCCAATGGCTTTCGCAAGACGACTATATGGAAGAAATGATACCCTGGGATGTGGATGAATCATGGATTCCTATTGCCGAACATTATGCTACAACCGGAGAACTGGTAATTGAATAAACGGCCAATTGGCGCGGGAGCTTTAAGCTCCTGCGCTTTTTGTCAAGCGTATTTTTAATAAAACAGGGGGACTAATAAATTTGGAACAGTTGGGGGAAAAAAGGATATTGGCCATGCGCGGTATTTGTAAATTCTACCCAGGGGTGAAAGCCCTGGAAGATGTTGATTTCGACCTATATAGAGGGGAAGTCCACTCCCTGGTGGGCAAAAATGGCGCAGGAAAATCTACATTGATTGAGATTCTTGCCGGCTCGGTTAAAGCTGACCGGGGAGAGATGGAGATTTTTGGAAAAAAATTTGATTACCTTACCCCAGTAGAATCACTAAACCTTGGCATCGGCACTATACACCAGGTTGACCAACTTATTGAGGGGATGTCAGTAGCAGAAAATGTGCTTATAGACAACCTTAAAACAAACCGTGCGGGATTCTATTCATTAAAAAATTGCATTGAATCAACAAAAAAGATTCTTGATTTTATTGATGTCTATATTGACCCCAGAAGGATGGTTTCAACATTATCTCCAGTAGAAAGGAAGATCCTATGCATAGCCAGGGCATTTTCTCAGGAGGTAAAGATCCTTATACTGGACGAGCCTACGGCTTCCCTAGACAAGGAAGTCGAAGACAAACTGTTTAACGTCATCAAAAGCATTAAGCAGAAGGGTGTTGGCATAATATATATTTCACACAATTTGGGAGAAATATTTGAATTAAAAGACAGGGTCACGGTACTGAGGGACGGAAAAAAGATATCCACTGAATACGTGGAAAAAATCGATGAGGAGTCCTTAATAGCAGGAATGATAGGAACCAAAGCAAAAGCCTATGAAAAAAAATACAAGAAATTTAACGGAAAGGTCAAACTCAAAGTAGACGGCTATTCTGCGAAGGGTGTGCTGCATGATATAACCTTCAAATTAAGGGAGGGAGAAATCTTTGGCATCGGAGGCCTCATGGGTTCCGGAAGGACTGAGCTCCTTAAAATGTTATTTGGAGCCTTCAACAAAGATTCTGGGCGCCTTATATATGAAGGGAAGGATGTAACTCCTAAAACACCCATAAACGCTATCAAAAACGGTATAGGCCTGCTTACAGAAGATAAAAAATCTGATGGCCTCATGATGGAGATGCCTGTCTATAAGAATATCAGCCTGATAGAGCTTGTAAAAAACGGTGATTTTTTTCTAAGGTTAAAAAAAGAAAGGAACCAGGCAAGGAGGATGCAGTCAGACCTTAACATAGCTGTTCCTTCAGTGGGCCAGATAGTTAAATTTCTAAGCGGAGGCAATCAGCAGAAGGTAGTGCTTGCAAAGTGGCTGATGGCTAACTCAAAAATAATCTTACTGGACGAGCCTACTGTGGGCATAGATGTGGGTGCAAAGGAAGAAATCTATAATCTTATAAACAGCCTTTCGCGGGAAGGAAAGATATTCATAATCGTAAGTTCTGACAACCAGGAGTTGATCAGCATAAGTGACAGGATCGGTATAATGAAGCGGGGCAGAATGGTAAAGATTTTGGAAGGCGGGGAAATCACTGAGGAAAATATACTAAAGTATTCACTATAAAATAAGCTTGGGGAAAAAAATGACAAAAAGAACAAACGCGAAACTAGATTCTGAACATTTCAGTCTTTCTTCTATTTTTAGAAGCCAGGTATTTTTCCTTATAATGATAATGGTGGTAATAGGGGTGATTGTAACTCTTATAAACCCCAGGTTTTTATCTGTAAGGAATCTTTTTAATATAGTTCTCAGCGTTTCGACTATAGGCATAGTATGTGTGGGCATGGGCACTGTGCTCATATCAGGAAATTTCGATCTCACTCTAGGGCCTATGATATCTATTTTAGGGATTGTCATGGCGCTGATGATATCCAGGTTCAGTATAGGACTGACATTGATAGCGGTAGTAGCCCTAGGAGCCCTGATAGGAGCTTTTAACGGTGTACTGGTCACCAGGGTCAGAGCTCATTCATTTATAGTAACCCTGGCTCTTTCGGTTGTATATGAAGGAGTAGCTCTCCTGCTGGCAGGAGGGACATATATCTCACTGGAAGGAAGATTCCGTATTTTTGCTGAGAGGGCCTGGGGGGTCATACCCGCTCCCACATTAGTGTTTGTGGCTGTCATAATCGGAGCTTTTATAGTTTACCGATTCACCAAGTTTGGAAGGCTTCTTTTTGCTATTGGGGGAAATGAAAAAGCAGCCTACCTTGGTGGAGTCAAGGTAAGGCTCTATAAGGTATTGGCTTTTAGCCTGGCTGGAGGACTGTACGGAATAGGAGCTATTGTTCTCATATCACAACTTGGAGTTGTCTATCCCAGCACAGGTTTTGGGTATACGCTTCCAGCCCTGGCAGCTATAGCAGTTGGAGGCATAGCATTGAGTGGAGGAAAAGGCTCAGCTTTAGGTATATTTTTAGGGGCTGTCCTTTTTGGGCTTATCAGCAATGCTCTTGTACTGACCGGCGTGGACCCGTTTTGGAGGAATGTGGCTGCAGGCTTTTTGATACTCTTCGCTGTAGGAGTAAGCGGTATCGTAGAACAATGACATTTTTAAACCTAGATGAAAGGTTGGCAAGATGAATAATATAATAGGAGTGGTTACGACAACCTACCCTAATCATGGCTTGGAAGACGCTTTAAGGGGTATATCAAAGGCAGGCTTTGGCTATGTGGAACTTACTTCAGCTCCTGCTTTTTTTACTCACATAGTCCCTAATCCTGAAGATATGACCGAGGAAGATGCAAAAAATATATTAGACCTATGCTCAAAATACGGCCTCAAGGTACACTGCGTTGCAGGCCATACAAGGCTGATGAAAGAAAATGGGGTGAACAATTTTAAAAAGGTAATAGATGCCGCCAAAACTTTCGGGGCAGGGCACGTTACAACTGATACCGGTGAAGTGAAAAACGGACAGGATAAACAAAGATTCTTCTCGGATATGGCTCAGATCGCCGATTACGCCCAAGATAAAGGGATAACTGTTTGCCTGGAGATGCATGGAGATTGGCTCAATACCGGAGCAATAGGGGCAGAGGTCATTGGCAAAATAGGGCATCCTAATATCAGGCTAAATTATGATACGGCTAATGTGATGTTCTACGGAGGAGTTAAAGCTGAACAGGATATGGTCAATGCGCTTCCATATCTGGGCTTTGTCCACCTAAAAGAAAGGGCTGGGGGACTGAAAGAATGGAATTTTCCCGCTCCAGGTGAGGGAAATCTTGATTTTAACAAAATATTTGAAATCCTGAAAGATTACCAGGGTCCTATGAGCGTAGAGATAGAATTTGACGGGTCAGAAAAATCCTTAGAGGAAATAGATGCAGCGGTTATCAAAGCTTATGATTTTTTAAAAAAATCAGGGTATGCTGAATAATGAAGGCATTAAATGATTTAATACCATAGGCGGATACTGTTTTGTTGACAGTAGAGCAATGGTTGATATTATTGATCTAAGAAGTTTTAAATTTATGAAAAATGTAACCTTAAAAGATGTAGCCAAAGAATCAGGGGTTTCGGTATCCACCGTGTCCAGGGTGCTAAATAATGAAAAGTTTGTTTCCGAAAAAGTAAAGCAGAGCGTAAGGGTAGCTGCAAAAAAACTAAATTATGAACCTGAGTGGACAGCCAGAAGCTTAAGACTCCGCAAAACAAATATAATAGGGATGATAATCCCCAATGTAGCTGATTACTTTTTCTCAAGTATAGTTTTGGGTGTGGAAAGTTATTTCAGGAAAAATGGAAAAGAACTCATATTATTTAATACCAGCAATGACGAAAAGATAGAAGAAAAAGCCATAAAACTTGCTATTTCTAAAAGGGTAGAAGGTATTATCCTGGCCACTATAAGTAAAAATAACGGGACTATAAAATCAATTATGGAAATTTTTGGGATACCTTTTGTGCTGGTGGATAACAAAATAGATGCAAGTAAGGCAGATTTTGTATTAAGTGATGATATAGGTGGTTCTTTCAAACTAATAGAGCACCTTATAGAGGTACATGGGTATAAAAGGATTGCATGCATAAGCGGCCCATTGGATGAATCCAGTGGCTTTGATAAGCTGTGCGGTTACAAAAAGGTCCTTAATGAGAATAATCTCCCCATAATCGATGATTACATAAAAATAGCAGACTGGAAAAAAAGCAAAGCCTATATTGCCACTGGTGAACTTATGGCTATGGAAGAAAGGCCTGAGGCTATATACTGTGCTAATGCAAACATGTTGATCGGCTGTTACAGGTATTTAAACGAACATGGCTTCATTGTCCCAAGGGATGTAGCGGTTGTCACTTTTGATGATTACGATTTTGTCTCTGCGATGAACCCCCCTGTCACTACCCTTCAGAGAATAGACCTAAAAATAGGAGAAAAGGCAGCAGAGCTGCTATACAGACGTATAAAGGGCCAACCCTCAGATTATAGGGAGCTCATAATAGATGCAGACCTGATAATCAGAAAATCATGTGGATGTGTATGAGACTTCAGAAGCTATTATTATCTTTTTCTAAAATAATATCCTAAAGGGAGGAAAAAAATGAGTGGATTTAGTTTCGAACCAGCGGAGTTTGTACCTTTTAAGGACAAGGAAGCACTTAAAAAGGCAAGATCTGTGCATGGGAAAGAATTGGAAAAATATTCCAATGACAAAATGAAGGTAAAGATTACCCACAACCCGCACCCTATTGTAATAGGGGATATCTTCACCAGGATAAAGATGTCAGATGACCAGGACAAGAAACAAGTATTGATACTGGGCAATCCTGAACCGGAGACATACATCCCTGTTGCGGAATTGGTCAATTACCATAAAGTAAATTGCAGGAACCTGTATATTTTTGCTATGGATGAATGGGCAGACCAGGACGGCAATATAGCTCCCCAGAGCTATGAAGCAAGTTTTGCCCGGTCTATGCTTAAATATTTTGTGTATCAAATTGATGAAGAACTTAGGATGCCCATGGAAAATGTTTTTTACCCTACAAATGAAAATATCAAGGATTACTCCAAGATGATCACCGATAAGGGTGGGGGAGGAGCAGATGTCTGCTATTCAAGCCCTGGCTGGGCAGGGCATATTGCCTTTGTGGATCCATCTCCTGAATTCATCACTGATGATATTGAAGAATACCTGAAACAGGATGCCCGGCTTATAACCTTGCACCCCCTTACCATATCACAAAACTCACTCCATGGGGTTTTTGGCCAATCCGGTGACATCGCAAATGTGCCCCCCAGAGCGGCTACAATAGGACCTGGTGATGTAGCCCGCTCAAGGGAAAGGATAGAGATACACGCTTTGCAGACAATGGGTACCTTTGTGTCCTGGCAGAGAATGATTTCAAGATTGATCATAACAGGTCCCGTTACCCCATATGTCCCAAGTTCGATTTTCCAGGTGCTTGACTCGCAGGTTTATGTGAGTGAAGAGATAGCGGCACCTTTTGAATGCTGGGAAAAAGTAGGGTACTGATTACCAAAAAAACTAAAAATAGAATGGAGGAAAAATGGCTAAAGTAAGTATTGTCGGAGCAGGTTTTATGGGAAAGACACATGGTTCGGCTTATAAGGAATTAGAAGGATCTGAGGTTGTTGCGGTGGTAGATAATGTTGCTGAAAAAGGGAAAAAACTTGCAGAGGAATTGGGAGCAAATTATTATCCGGATCTAGACCAATGTCTCAAGGAAGAGGATACAGATTGTGTAGACCTCTGCGTTCCTACTAACTTTAATCTTGAGCTAACCACCAAAGCCGCAGAGGCGGGCAAGCATGTACTTTGTGAAAAACCTATCTCGCTTTCTCTTGAAGATGCTGACCGGATGATAGAAGTAGTCAAAAAAAATAATATAAAAGGGATGATAGGGCATGTACTAAGGTTCTGGCCTGAATATGTCAAATCCAAAGAACTGGTGGACAGCGGCAAACTCGGAGAGCCTTTATTTGGTTTTGCTGAAAGGCTTGCGGTTATCCCTGACTGGTACGAAGGGGATTGGGGTTTGGATGAGGCTTATAGCGGAGGAGTTCCCCTAAACCTTGCAATACATGATATGGATTACCTGTTATGGCTTTTTGGCAGGCCAAGTACGGTAAGTGCCCAAGGTGTAAGTATTCCAAAATGGGGAGGGATAGTACATATTTCAGCCAATATAGAATTTAAAACAGGGAAATCGGCATTGGCTGAGGGCGGATGGGCTTTCGGCGGAGATTTCCCCTTTACAATGGTGTTGAGGGTGATCTGCGAGAAAGGCACTATCGATTGGCTATTCAGGGCAGGAAAGAATATAGAACAGCGTGCCCAAAAATCAATGGTGTATGTGTATGAGAACAGCGGTAACACTTATACCCTTGATGTTGAACAAAAAGATCCCTATTTTCTGGAATGTAAATATTTTGTAGATTGCATAAACAATGACCGTCCTATTGAAAATGCTACATTTGAAGATGGAAGGGCAGCAGTTGAGTTGGCCCTGGCGGCTAAAAGATCTGTTTATGAGAAAAAAATCATCAAGCTTTAGATGGGTGAAATATGGATTATGTAAAACCGGTTGAATCCTGGCTTGAAGAGAACAAAGGCTTGATCAGCAAGTCTTTGTCCGAGCTGGTGAGTATAAAGACCGAAAACCTTCCTCCCTCCGGCAACGAAAAAGAGGGCCAGGAATATCTCTATGGCATGGCATCGAAATTTATATCCCCAGAAGACCTGGATATGTATGAGATAGACCAGGTCGAGGGCATAAGGGAACATCCTCTGTTTTACCCCACCATGGCTGGGATGGAAAAGGATTACAGGGGGCGCCCTAATCTTACGGCCAAGCTGCCCGGAAGTGGTGGGAAAAAATCTCTTCTTTTCTCAGGACATATAGACACGATGCCTGCAGGCAGTGGAAAATGGAAGGTATTCAGTGATCCTTTCAGTGGAAAGATCAAAGACGGCAAGATGTATGGAAGAGGGGTACTTGACATGAAAGCTGGTACCCTGGGAGGTTTTTATGCATTAAAGTGCATAAAAGACATAGGGTTGGAACTGTCAGGTGATGTATATGCAGAAAGCGTTATAGACGAAGAAAATGGTGGTGTCAACGGGACAGTAGCCTCCAGGCTCAGGAACCCTGAAATAGATTTCGCAATACTTTCAGAGCCGACAGGACTTATAGCTGGTATAGAGACCATAGGAGGATCAGATTGGGTGGCAAATATAGAAGAGGAAGGGCCTGGAGGAATTGGGACCGATACTGAGCTTCCCAATCCTATATACAAACTTGCTAAGGTCGCCGGGGCCTTACAAAAATACGATACCCAGAAGCTGGCTAGAGAAAAAATACCG